>NZ_JAEQCE010000027.1:0-54628 GCF_020738665.1 Microcoleus sp. PH2017_08_TRC_O_A | reverse complement strand
TGCTTTCACCCCAGCACCAGGGGGGATGGACTTCGGTTTCTAGGGTACTTCCGTCACCATCATGTTCCACTCAGTTATCCAGGTCGTCCCTGGCTAGCCATCCTCCGCATTGCTTATATAGCAAGGGTTTCAGCTAAACGAATCGCACTCTCAGAATATTGGCAGAACCATTTAGGTCTGCATTCACCACGGTTCCATCGGCAGACTGATACAATCCACGCTTAATTCGTCTTCCCGACGCTTTCCACCCTTCTGGCTTTTCACCGTACTTGCGTAGGGAGTCTCCATCAAGAAAACTAGCTTTGGATGTATATGCTTCTTCGGTTTCAATAAACCTGATGCCGTGTAAGTCACACAGTTGATTTAATCGGTCTTTCAACTTTCCTAAAGGCATTTGAACAAACTTTTGATTGTTCTTTTTACCCATATTAGCATTAGACTTAAAGCCTTGATTCCAGCCACAAACAATGTTGCCAATGCTGTGTTCCAAGCAATGGCTAACAATCAACTTCGCGGTCTTGTTAATGCCATCGCGCATTTGGTGGTTGCGTTTTCGGGTTGCGCGGTCTAGCCAATTATCCCAATAACCTTCTGCCTTTCCTTCTTTTCTAGTTGCTACTTTTTTGTTCCATAGCTGATTCATTGCTTTCATAGCGCGAGCATCAATCAAGAAAGAATTTCCCAATGTATCAATGCAGGCTGCTAAATTGTCAGCAGTTCCCAAGTCAATTGATAACGCTTGATCGATGTCTAGGCTGTGTTGTTCTTTTTCAACCTCGTAAGATGTTTCAAGATAAAAAGCACCATTCTTAGGTAGAATCGTAAACTCTTTCACCTTGGAAAAGTCAAGATTTGACGGCATAGGCAGAAAGAATTCGGAAACTTCAAACCACCGCTTTACCGTCAATCCCAAGGAGAATCTTAGCTGATTACCAATAAGTTTAGGTCTTAAGCCCCCTGAGTTTGGATAAGCTACTTTGAACAACTTAGGCTCTTTCAGGTATCCCGGTGGCTTGGGCTTAAAATATAATTGACCTTTGATATACAAATCTCTTAATTCTTTAAAAGATTTAAAGGCTTCTGCGACCGACATCAATGTTTGCTGCATTGGCGTTGATGGCAACGACTTAGCAACCATTGATTTTGCCACTGACGGCTCAAAAGATAAGTCGAACTTTCCAGTCAACAGCTTTCCTGTTTTAAAAAAAAGTTTGGCGAGCCAAATATACACCACTGTTCTACAGTTTTTTGGATTGTCGGCACAGGTATTCTAGTAATGTTTGAAGTTCTTTGTCTGGTGACAGTAATACTTGCTGAACACCCATTGCTTTTTGTTTTTTTGGCACCTCTGTTTTCCTGAATATTGGTTGATTTGCTTATTCTAAACGAGTATAGTGGATACGTCAATTTGTATCAACAAACTATTTATGCTGCCACTTGCCGAATACAAAACGCACAACCACGTTAAGTTCTTACTAAACTACCACTTTGTCTTTATCCCCAAGCGCCACAAAAAAGTTTTATTGGGCGACGTGGCGACTAGAACTCGTCAGATTTTCCTAGAGTTGTCAATTGAGAAAGGTTGGGATATATTGGCGCTAGAAGTGGCCCCAGATCACGTACATTTGTTTGTAGCCGTCAAGCCAACGGACACCCCTGTCTTAGTAGTTAAGTTGTTCAAAGGTCGTTCTAGTCGTTTTTTGCGGGAGGAATTCCCGGAACTGAAAAAGCTGCCATCTTTGTGGACGAGCAGCTATTTTGTGAGTACAGCAGGTAATATCAGTAGTGAAGTGGTGAAGAAATACATAGAAGACCCGCATCATTCAGCTAATTAAGAAAGAACACTCTTGACTGAAGTAAAGAGCGTCGCTTCCCTCTCAGGTCTAAAGACTCGCTCGTTTCCCGCATCCCGTATTAGTTTTATGAAGCCTTGCGGATTTTGGCATTGGGAACCAGTGCTACTGCCAATGGACGGAATGTAAGTCAACCTGGTAAGATTTCGGTCTTGCTGGATGCTGTTCCGCTTGAAGTTGGAAGCTCCCGTCATAGCGGTATCCCGCTTGACGATGAGTAGTTCACCCAGATCCCCGCGAAATTACCCATAAGCAGGGCAAATATCCGTAAATTCACTGATTCAGTTAGGTAATTAAAATTTCTTAATTAAAAATTCCAAATTCCCGCGCCGTCCGGTTGATTAGCAGATAGAGGTTGTTTGGGTATTTAGGGCATTACCCCACACCGCAAAAGGTGACAAATCAAACTAAACTCAACGAAAGAAAGTTTAGACTTTCGATTAACTCTTTTAACTTTTAGCCGGCTTCAATTGTGATCGCACTCGAATTAGACAGATTTTATAAAGCCTGCAACCCGAGCAAGACCCTTGTCGCGGGAGACCCAGGAGATTATCAATACTACATTGATTTTGGTTCGGTGCGGGGTGGCAAAATCATTGAATCTTTACAGCGAACCATCACCCGGATATCCCCCGACGAGCCAACCTGTCAGCTATTTACAGGGCATATCGGCTGTGGCAAATCTACCGAATTGTTTCGACTCAAAGCTGAGCTAGAGCAAGATGGTTTTTGCGTCGTCTACTTCGAGTCTTCCCAAGACTTGGACATGGGCGATGTAGACATCAGTGATATTTTGCTGAGCATTGCCCGCCAAGTCAGCGAAACGATGGAATCCGCCAAAATTAAACTCAGACCGAGCTACTTTACCAATTTGTTTGCAGAAGTGGCAGAATTTTTGCAGACTCCCATAGATTTGTCAGCGGAAGCGGAGTTATCTATAGGAATTGCTCGAGTTACTGCTAAAACTAAAGATTCTCCCAAACTACGATCGCAACTCAGGCAATATCTCGAACCCCGCACCAACAGCATCTTGCAGTCGATCAACGAAGAACTCCTCGACAGAGCTAACGCCGAACTCAAGCAACAAGGCAAAAAAGGCCTCGCAGTCATTGTTGACAATCTCGATCGCCTCGACGCCTCACTCAAACCCAGCGGACGCACCCAGCCAGAATACCTGTTTTTAGACCGTGGCGAACAGTTGAAAAAACTCAATTGCCACGTCGTCTACACCATTCCCCTGACTTTGATTTTTTCTAACGACTTTGGCCGTCTCGCCAGTCGATTTGGAGTCAAACCCAAGGTGATGCCGATGGTACCCGTGCTGAGGCGATCGGGCGACGATCATATCGAAGGAATGGCACTGCTGCGGCAGCTCGTATTGGCTAGAGCTTTCCCCACAGTCGCTCCCGCCCAACGCATCGATTTGATTTCCAAAGTCTTTGACTCTCCCGAAACTTTAGACAGGCTTTGCCGGATTAGCGGTGGCCATGTTCGCAATCTACTGATGCTTTTGTATAGCTGTTTGCAACATGAAGATCCCCCCTTCTCTCGCGAATGCCTCGAAAGCGTCATTCAAGAATATCGCGATGACCTTTTGGGAGCCATCAATGACACGGAATGGGAATTGTTGTTTCAAGTCGTCAACCGACAAAGTGTAACCGGCGAAGAAGAATCTCAAATCTTGTTGCGAAGTATGTTTGTCTTTGAATACCGGGATCAAGAAGGTCGCTGGTTTGGCATCAATCCAGCCCTAGCAGAAACCAGAAAATATCAGGAGTGGCAGCAACGAAATCACCAAGAATAGTTGGGATTTTTGAGATCGCATTCTTCGACTCTAAGATCCGTTAGCGGCGAGTAAATTGGAAACTATTTAACTTAAAATTTACCGTTCAAAACTCCCAATTTCTACAATCCAATAAGCACGCAGTCAGCGGTTTTTCCCACTGGCTGATTTCTCTTAAATGCGGTCTTTACGCCGCGCATATAATTGCCCCATAAATATTTGTCACCACACAATAAATTTCCCCAACCTCAACTGTCATATCTCCCATGCCAGACCAGGTAGGTATGTATTGATCCGTTGCTCCTAGTCTGGAGCGAGCATCCATGACGAATTTTTTTTCTTTTTTCCAAATATATGCTACAGATATACCTATTGTTTACTAATAGCTAGTCGCTGGTATTATCGATACATTTAGCTGTCTGATATTGATGAATGGAGGATTTTATCTGTAGCTGACTAAAAAATATTTGATCTAGGTTTAATTTTTATTGTCAAGTTTCCCATTCTCTGAGATTGGGAGCTATGATGTTTTTAGATTAAACCTGATGACTATGTAAGTATTCATAGGAGAAGTACGAAAAACTACGTATTCCTACAGATATAAAGCGCCAGACCGATACGGGCATCTCTAAGTAGATACTGTTTCCGTCACGATCGGCAATCGTTAGGTAATTGATTTCTGCAAAAGGGGTGCACGCATGACCGATCTACTTAAACAACAAGAAACTGCCAGCTACAACGAGCGATCGCTCAAAACTCTGGTAAGGTCCATCGCCATGTCTCAGCAGCAATTTTCGCTAATTTTGGTGCGGTGCAACTACGAGCAGTTGCGGCAGCACATAGCGCAGCGGCTGCGAGAAATGTCCGCAGTTCCAATTCAAGATCTCGTCCTGCCAGCATCCGTCAAAACCCTTTACACTACCCTCCAGGCAAACACGCTTCAGAACGGGGCTTCGGCTGTAGGTTCTGCCTCAGCTTTGATGGTATTTGGTTTGGAAACAGTAGTAGCGATCGACGAATTGATGGCCTCTACCAATCAAGTGCGAGATGAATTTCGCAAAAATTTTTCCTGTCCGGTGATTTTGTGGGTAACAGATGACATTGTGACCAAAATGATTCGTCTGGCCCCGGACTTCAAAAGTTGGGCCGCCGCCACCATTAAATTTGAAATGGCTGTTGACGAATTAATTAATTTCCTGGCACAGCAAGCCGATACTATATTTAAAGTAGGCGAAATAAATCAAGAACTAGGCAGCAGTACAGCCGGCACCCGACCAGGTTTTTGCGCCTGCGAAACCGACTGGGAAAAACCAGCCCAGGAGCATCAAATTAGCTCCGGAGAACGCTTTCTCACCTTTAACTCTCAACTGCAAAACGGACGACAATTAGATGTCCACTCGTATTCGCCTTTGAGTCCGGGCAATACCCTCGATTTGGCGATCGGCTCTTTGTCGCGCCGAGAACTAGAATTAGCTTTAAGAGATTTACAAAATCGCGGTCAAGAATTAGAACCCGCCCTGAAAGCCAGCCTGCAATTCGTTCTGGGTCGAGATTACTATGTCAGCGACCAAACTGAAACAGCATTAATTCATTACCAAGAAAGCTTAATATTTTGGCAGCAGCAAACCGGCAACTGGGAACTGGCAAACTGGGAATATGCCGAAAATCGATCGACCCTCTGCTCCTCATTGTCGAATCCTGTCCCCAACATCCTATTTTTAGAGAGAGAAGGCATAGTGCTATTTCACATAGCCCTGTGTCACAGATTGCAAGCAGCCAGAAATCCGGTAGCCAACCGCCACCACTGGGAACAAGCTTGGATTAGCCTGGAACAATCTAGAAACGCTTTCTCCCTTGCCGATCGCCCAGAATTGGTAGCTGAGGTGACAGCACACCTCGGAGAGGTACTGCAACGCCTCAAAGCTTGGGGAGAGTTGCAAGCATTAGCTGAAAATTCTTTGCAGTTGCACTTCACCTACGGTACTCCCAGCCAATTAGCTCAAGATTACGGGTTTTTGGCTGAAGTTGCCCTGCAACAGTCCAGGTGGAGTCAAGCCCGCCAGCTAGCCGAGTTGGCTTTGGCGATTTTGGATCAAACACCTAATGATTTAAGATTGTTGATTGAAGATTTGAGATTGGGATTTGCGGGAAATTATCCAGAATTCGTGGGTACTAACGAGTTCAGTAACGATCCCAAATCTAAAATCCAACATCCCAAATCCGATCGCAGTTCGTATCTTTTACTGTTAGCCCGAAGTTTGCGGGAGCTAGGTCAGTGGGAAGCGGCGGTTCATTCTTTGGAGTTGGCTCAAAATCAAAGCGAGCCCAAGTACGACCCCCGACTTTACATCGATATTTTGACAGAACTCCAAGCGGTTTATTTCGAGCAGGGAGAGTATCTCAAAGCTTTCCGGATTAAAAAAACCCAGCGATCGATCGAGTATCAATACGGATTTAGAGCTTTTATCGGAGCCAGCCAATTGCAACAGCAGCGTCAAGCTGTCAATCCTTCGAGCCCCTCAGCTCAAAATCAAGCTGCGATCGCAGCGGAAATGACAGCTTATTCCCGCCAAAAAGATATCAATAGATTGCTCGAAAGAATTAGCAGGGACGATCATAAATTAACTATTATTCACGGGCCCAGCGGAGTTGGAAAAAGTTCTCTAGTCAATGCCGGCTTAGTACCTGCTTTGAAAAATATTACTCCGGGCGCGCGGGATGCCTTGCCAGTAGTTATCAAAGTTTACACCGACTGGCTGGTGGAATTAGAAAACGCTTTGAACGGAGCGCTGTACGACAAACAAGCCGAAGATGAAACGCAATTAATCGCTCAAGGACTAAAGGAAATCCACAAAAGCAGTTGCTCTATTTCTCCAGAACGCGGCTCGGAAACTTCTTCTTTTATTATAGAGCAGTTGCGCGAAAATGCCACAAATAATTTGTTAACTGTGCTAATTTTCGATCAATTTGAAGAATTTTTCTTTGTTTCGACTTCAGTGGCACAAAGACAACTTTTTTATAACTTTTTGCGCTTGTTTTTGAACCTGCCTTATGTCAAGATAATTCTGTGCTTGCGCGAAGATTACTTGCACTATTTGCTCGACTGCGATCGCTTCCCCGATCTCGACGCCATTAACAATAATATTCTCGACAAAAGCATCCGCTACCAACTACGCAGTTTTTCAATAAAAGACGCGCGGGCTGTGATCGGACACTTAACGAAACGGGCAGAATATTATTTAGAACCGGCACTGATCGATGCCTTCGTCGAAGATTTAGCAGACGAACTGCAAGAAGTGAGACCGATCGAATTGCAGGTAGTAGGAGCGCAACTGCAAGAAGAAGGTATTACGACTCTAGCACAATACCAGCAATTGGGCGCCAATCCCAAAGCAGAATTAGTGAAGCGATCGCTCGAAGGAGTGATCTCTGACTGCGGCCTGGTTAACGAAGACGCAGCTTGGAAAATATTGTTTTCCCTGACGGATGAAAGAGGCGTGAGGCTGATTAAAACCAAAAACGAATTGTCCTTAGTGACAGGCCAGCAGCCGGCAGATGGGGGCGAAAGTGAATTATTGGCGATCGGCAGCAGAGGCAGAATTTCCCTACAGCGACAGTTCGCAAAAGAACCAGAAAGCGGACAAAAGAAAACCGACAACCTCGACTTGATTTTAGACATTTTAGTCGGTCACGGTTTGCTATTTCTGCTGCGGGAATCGCCCGAAGACCGCTATCAATTGGTACACGACTATTTAGTGCGGCCGATCCGCCAAAGATTCGGCTTAGAAGCCAGACTCCACAAAGCAGAAGCCGACAAAAAGATGAGTCAAGCACAGCTCTACCGAGCCAATACTTTTCTCAAACAAATGCTAGGAGTAGCAGTGATCGGCGTCCTATTGCTAACGAGTTCCACGATCGCCGCCGTCAACTTTTGGTGGCGGGCAGTCGGTCAAAAACAGCTAGCTGTCGCTCAAACTCAGCGAGCCGAAATCAGTACCCTCACCGCAGCTTCTGAAGCTCTTTATTTTTCAAACAACAAATTTGACGCCATGCTAGAAAGTTTGAGAGCGGGTAAAAAGTGGAGACAGATCGAAGGCTCCCAAGAAATGCACAGCCTCAAGGACACCGAAATTCTGATTGCTGCTGCCCTCCAGCAGGCAGTTTATGGCGTCAAAGAACGCAACCGCTTGGAGGGACACGGTGACGTAGTTTGGGGTCTGGGTTTCAGTCCAGACGGTCAAACAATAGCTTCTGCTAGCGTAGATAAAACCGTGAAACTTTGGCGGCGCGACGGCAGTTTGCTGGCTACTTTCAAAGGACACACTAACAGTGTCTCCTGTGTCACTTTCAGTCCCGATAATAAAACGATCGCCTCGGCAAGTTTAGATAAAACTGTCAAAATTTGGCAAACAGACGGCACTTTGTTAACCACTTTAACGGGACACACTAATAGCGTTACCACTGTTGCTTTTAGCCCGGACGGCCAAACGATCGCCAGTGCATCTACAGACAAAACTATCAAAATTTGGAAAACCGACGGTACGTTGCTGCAAACGATCGAACAACCAGCTCCCATAAATTGGATCAGCTTCAGCCGCGACGGTAAAATCATCGCTGCGGCGAGCGATGACGGCACTGTAAAACTGTGGAATGCTGACGGCAGGTTAATCGCTAATTTGTGGCACAGCGAAAACAAAAAACCCTCCAAAGTTTACACGGTCAGTTTTTCCCCCGACGGTGAAACGATCGCCAGTGCCGGTGAAGACAAAACGGTGAAAATCTGGAGCATCGCTGCCATAAAATACCCAGCCCGAAAAAAATCAGCCAAGGCAAAGGCGGGCGAACTGCTAACAACTTTGCGGGGACACAGCAAGTGGGTATTTGGTGTCAGTTACTCCCCCGACGGTAAAACACTTGCTTCTGGAAGCGCAGACGGGAGTGTCAAACTCTGGAGTCTGGCTGGTGTTGGCGACAAACGTCCAACGGATGCTAGCAATATTAAACCGGACAGTCGTTTGCTCAGAACTTTTGAGGGACACGCCGATCGAGTTACTCAGGTAAGTTTTAGCCCGGATGGCAAAACTTTGGCTTCGGCAAGTTTTGACAAAACTATCCGACTTTGGCGGCTCGATGATGTGCCCCTCAAAACCCTCGACGGACACCAAAACCGGGTGCAAAGCGTTACTTTCAGCCCCGACGGCCAAAAGCTGGCTTCTGCTTCTACGGACAAAACTATCAAACTCTGGAGCCGCACGGGGATTTTGCTCGAAACCTTGGAAGGACACACTCAGAGAGTCGCCAGCGTCAATTTCAGCCCCGACGGACAGCTACTGGTTTCTGGGAGTTACGACAAAACGGTGAAAGTCTGGAGTCTGAACAAAGATGCGACGAGTAATAGTCTCCCTTGTCCTTCGGCGCCGCTATTTCCGTGTTCGCCTTCTGTGCTGTTTACCCTCGAAGGACACGGCGACAGCGTGATGAGCGTGAATTTTAGCCCCGACAGCGAGATTATCGCTTCGGCGAGCAAGGACAAGACTGTGAAACTCTGGACGAGACAGGGCAGGTTGATTAAGACTTTGACGGGACACAAAGGCTGGGTGACTGGGGTGACATTCAGCCCTGACGGTTCGATGTTGGCTTCTGCAAGCGATGACGGCACTGTCAAAGTGTGGAATCGGGACGGTGGTTTGCTGAGGACTTTTGAAGGGGCTCACAATAGTTTTGTGTTGGGGGTTGCTTTTAGCCCTGATAGCAAAATGCTGGCTTCGGCTGGTTACGACAATTCGGTGAAGCTGTGGAAGGTGGACGGAACTTTGGTAGCGACGTTGCTGAAGGGTTCTAGCGACAGCGTGACTAGCGTGGGTTTTAGCCCGGATGGTTTGTTGGTTGCTTCGGGCAGTTACGATCATAAGGTGAAGTTGTGGAGCCGCAGCGGGACGTTGCTGAAAACTTTGACGGGTCACAAGGATAGTGTGATGGGCTTGAGTTTTAGCCCGGATGGGAAAATTCTGGCTTCTGCTAGCAAGGATAATCGGGTAATTTTGTGGAATTTGGATCTTGATGATTTGCTGGTGAGGGGCTGCGATTGGGTGGGGGATTATCTTAGAACTAATCCTAATGTGAGCGATCGCGATCGGCGTCTCTGCGACGGGGTGGTCGCAAAACCTCAGTTTTAGTCATTTGATTGTTGGCGGTTGACGGATGACTGTTGACTGTTAAGGAACGGAGGACACTCCAAAAGCCATTTCCCTACCGCAAAATAATCTATCGCGATCGTACCAGATGTAACTATCGCCCGATTAATTGTAGGGAAACGGCACTGCGCCGTGTCCTGACTTTGGGTAATATTAATTCCGATGCCACCGGATTTGATATCATTTGCCGATCGGGATTTGTGTTAAAAATCCCGCCTCTCTTAGGAAACAAAGTCCCCCGATATGGATAATTTTGCTATTAACAACTGCCATGAAATACACCAGTAAAGTTGCTATTATTGATAAGGCAAATAGATATAGCAGTCCTAAATCAGTGGCAAATTTATCGAGAGTATAATCCTTGTAGTACAATCATCTTTCTCGCGTGTCATTTGGGAAATAATTTAAAATTGCTATATAATACAAGATCTAAACTAATTTAGACAATAATTATGAGTCTTCAAGAAATTGCCAAGGGACGCATCGCTGGAGCTGATATGATTCAACGGTATAGAGCCGGAGAGCGAAACTTTACAGGGATTGATTTAAAATCCGCTCGTCTTCAGTGGCCTTGTTTCATTGATATCAATCTCAGCCAGGCCGATTTGAGATGGGTAGACTTTGAGATGGGGCGGACTCGCCTAATCAATGCCAATATGAGTGATGCCAATATGGAAAAAGTTTCTTTAGTATCGGCTTTCATGCTCAATGCGAACTTGAGAGGAGCTAATCTCAGAAACGCTAACTTAACTAATGCTGACCTAACTAATGCTGACCTAACTAATGCGGATTTGAATGGTGCTGATTTAAGCGGTACTGCTCTCATTGGGGCTAATCTAACATGAGCTAATATTACTGATATTAAAACGACAAAAGATACTATTTTTTGTCAAACTATTATGCCTAATGGTCAGGTACAAACCGATCCTCACAGACTGACAGATGTTCAGGAATTTCTCAGACTTTATGATGAAGGTGAAAGAGAGTTTCAGGATATAATTTTGCATGAAGTCGATCTCAGTAATGTTAGTTTATCTGGCGTTAATTTTTTGTGGCAAACTCGCTTCAGCCACGTAAATTTGGTCGGAGCTAAATTGACTGATTGTAATTTTGGTGGCATTAAACGTATTGTTTTTAGTGACATGAGGAATACCAATTTAAGTAACTGCGAATGGCGCGATCCTCAAATAATTTACTGCGATCTTAGAGGTGCATATTTGGGATTGCTTGATATGTATGCTCCTGATTTTACAGGAAGTAATCTTGAGGGTATTCAAAATTTTTTTGGTGTCGAAGAAGATATGTATTTCTGTAACACCACTTGGGTAAGTGGAGAATTTATCCCCGGACCAATCAATTCTAGTGAACGTTGGATAGAACGCCCGCAAAAGATTAGGAATGATAGATTTTGAAGAAGTTGCCATGTGAATATATCGGTTGAATAAAATAGGACTTACGCAGAGCATTGAGGGAACAGTCATTTTTTGAACATTTTTCAAAATAGTTCTGCGTAAATCCCAAGCGAGTTGGACTTAGGGAGGTGGAAACTGGAAATCGCTTTGTTGTTTAATTCGATTCCGAACATCTTCAGGAAGATTTGACAAAAAGTTAAAAACCTTGTCAGAACCCTGAGTATTCAGAAGACTTTCAAGCTGATTAATAGAAATCTTCCATGTATTTGGTCTTCGCCATTGTTCAGCACTTGTTATGGGATCGCGGCTTTCACCTAACAGTTGATTAAGTGGATTCGGGACTGCTGGTTGCCCGATCCAGTTCGTGTAAGGTTCTGGTATGTTGGGCGTAATGTACGTGTAACTGCCAAGAATATCTTGTACCCCAAGATTTGATTTGTTGGAAACCAAGATTGTTTTCCATGTCCATCCAGGAATCCGAATTCCGTTAGCTTCTAAATTTGTGGGATTTGTATTTCCCTGATTTTGTGCTTCCGTAAGTGCTTCAGGTGCTCTAGTTTTTGGCTGAACCGACCAATTCTGTTCTTTAGTATCAAAAACACCAGCAGTAATATCAAGTTTTTTGTTGTAATCAAAAATTAGCTGGTCAACTAATCCTGATTCTATTGCAGACCATGCAGGCGAAATGTCTGGGTCTAAGCTACCTGTGTTATTGCGGAAACCAACAAAATGTAGCGGCGAGTTGAAAACAGATCCTTGATTGCGGATTAACTTGCCCGTACTATCATAAAGTTTACCCTCCTTTCCGATAGAACCGCCCTTCTCCAAATCGAGTTGTACCATTGAGGCAAATAAAACATCTGCGGCTGCCTCAGCAAAACCCGAATTGTAAAGTGACGATGCTATTGTTGATTGTGTAAATAGATGCAGGAGTCGAGTTATGGACAAAGAAAGTATTGCTGTAGAAGAATTACTCAGACGATATGTGGCTGGCGATCGAGATTTTAGAAACATCATTTTAGAGTATGCTGACTTGAGCGGAGTTGAACTGCAAAATATTAACCTGAGTGGTGCTCAATTTAACTATGTCAATTTGAGCCGACTCAATTTGCATAGGTGCGAGTTGGGTTCGGCTCAATTTTGGTACTGTAACTTTACAGAAGCTAGAATCACCTCAAGTCATTTGCAATACAGTAGGTTTTTTGACTGTGACTTGAGAGAATTTAACAGTAGTAGATGCGACATAAGCTCGGTTAATTTTACTAGAGTCAATTTACAAGGTGCGAAGCTTGGGGGCTTTGGCGAAGACCCTTGTAACTACTGGGACGTTATTCGCCATGACGGAGTTTTTATTTCTGGTTTCACTTCCAATCTGTATCGCTCTTCCTGTAGCAATACTAACAGGGAAGTATGAGATTATAATAATATCCTAAAAAGTTATGAGAGTATGATTACTTCTGGGCTAAACGGAACTTCCTCCTGTAATGCCAAGTTCCGTTTAGCCCAGAAGTAAAATGTTAAGAAGGAGGAGAATATCTCCCTTGATTCTTCAGAGCTTACTGAATATCTTCTGGCAGATTTGACAGGAAATCAAACTTAAAGTCATAGTTACGAACTTTGTTACGTTCGTTAAGAATCTTTGTGAGTTCTGGAAGAGTAACTCGCCAAGTATCTGGGTTCCTCCAATCCGTTTTCTTTATGTTACTGCGAACGCTGTCCAAAAAGGGAGAAAACATATCATTGTTAAGCGGATTAGCAATCCCATCTAAGGATACATTATTCCAATTTGGTTCTGCTATGTTAGGCGTCATATATGCGAAAGCTTCTATGTTTGACGAAGTAACATCAACTCCTGGTTGTTCCACAGCCATGATTGTTTTCCACGTCCATCTAGGGATGTGAATTTGTCGGTTTGACAAATTGCTAGGGCTTGTATTTCCCTGATTGATCAACTCTCCATTGAAAAGGTCATCAAGCAACTCAGGAACATTCGTTTTCTTTTGAGTATTTGGATTGTTGCCGATAGCCCCAGCAAAAATGTAGAGCTCTTGCCCCTGATTGGCTCTTTCATCTACCACTTTATCTTCAATATTGAACCAAGCAGAAGTCTCATCTGGATTATCGCTGTCTCCAAAGAAACGATTATTATCCATTGACTGGGCAATCAAATTGGTTGTTAAGTACGTTGCTAATTGGTCTTTGGGATGTCTTCTTCTATCTCTGTCAGGAGACAAATGACCTCGATCCATTCCTAAGCCCGTAAAGATATTTCCATCATAGGTAGACAAGCCACTAGCGAATAAATCGGGATCGGCTATAAACTCAGGTCTTTTTATTAACCCATTGGGTAACTCTCCCGGCTGTGTTTTTGGTCTTGTCACCCATGTTTTGTCTACTTTCCAACCAACCCAGTTGGCAATTTTAGTATCAGCATTGTAAGAAACCGCGTACTGTGGTTTTTCAAGCAGCAAGTTGTTTTTATATGTACTGTTGCTAGGATTCCATCTAGCTTGAGTGGGATTACCAAATTTGAGATGCTCGCTCTTGAAGAAAACATTATCTATGTAAACGGAGTCACCGCCGTCTAAAGAAAAAGTTATTTTCGCTGACTTTCCTCGGAAATCTGCTATTTCTAAATCAGTGAGGTTTAACTTAAGTTGGAAGGTTTCAAATCCTTTTCTGCCAAACCCAATCTTATTTTCAATGTCTGAATAGATGTTCTTAATAGACTCGGTGTTATTGTTGTTGGCTGCATCAATTTGAAAGTTTGCATCTTGTGCCAGATTGATGATTACATTTTTACTTTGTCCATCTATCGTTTCAAGCTTGACATTTAGTGTTCCGCTTTGAGTGGGAGCAAAAACATCAAATCGTAAATTTCCCCAATCCGGTACGACAAAGGGATTGTGCGTGATGCTGTCGCCTGTACCTAATTTTAGAGCATAATTGATTGAACCCGAATTAGACCCTACTACAGGGTTAGATAAAGTAGTAATGCTGTTCCGATTCACCAAGGAGCTTTGCAACACAGACTTATTATCGCCATTGTACAAAGACCAACCAGGAATGGGTTGCGAATCTAGTTGAGCCGCTACAGCATCAAAATTCCCATTAAACAAAGTAGGAACCGCATAATCACCCCGCATCCTAGCCGAGTAAGTATTATCTTCTAACACCGAAACCCGATTATTCTTCAAATAATTCTCAAAGTTACTCAACTCACTTTTAGTCTTCTTCCCACCATCAAAATAAGGTCGTAATTGAGAACCTCCACCTAAAACAGAATGGAACCAACCCGTACCAATTCCTTCCCAAGGAGCTTTAATATCTCCCTGAGTAAAACTAGCATTAGTGTGGTCAGGAGTGTACCAAATCACAGATCTTTGGGTATTTTTTCAGTTATAATTGATGATTTCCTGTTCTATACCTGTAGATTATGGATTTTTTTGTAGGCACATAAACAATTGTGTTTCTCTGATTTGGTAAAGGCTTAGTATGTTTGATCTGACCGGAAACAATTTCTATGGGAATTAAGCCAGGCTCAAAGGCTGGACAGGTTCCCTCTGGTCGAAAATATCGGCAGTAGTTACATCCTTTGTACTCAATCATTTTTTTTACGATTCAATCACTACTACTTGTTCAGGAGGATATAGTATAAAGTATTGCAAGGCCGTAATTTCTACGATATCAATACCTAAATTATTGGGCTAATTTTCCGAAAGTAAGAACTAAAATAGAAATATTATGATGATTACACCAGATGAACTACTAGAACGCTATCAAACTGGAGAGCGCAATTTTGCCGGATTGAGGATTGAGGCTAATACAGACCATCCTGATGTCTTATGCGGTGCTGACCTAAGTAATATTATCTTAAGTGGAATATACTGGCCGGGAGCTAGGCTTAGAGATGTTAAAGTAAGGATTTAGGTCTAAAAACTTGCAGCTTTAACGCTTGCCTGGTAAGGGTTAGAGGGCAAAACAATGGGTTTTGTCTTTCTCTGTTGATTGTCAAGCTTATGACGAGAAATGACAGTTTTTCGTCATAAGCTTGATAATAGAGATTTATTTAGCATCAAGCTCCAGATATAAAGTCTTTGCCCAGCAAGGAATTCAGTTACCTGAATCCTTACGTAAATATCTTTTAAAAAGATTATGAATAACAAAGAATATCTCGAATGGGAAGAAGAAGCCGAAGAAGTTATTCCGCTTCTATCTCTCAACAACCATCACCCAGAGATGGCTGGTGGGGAGGTGGTCGATTTATATAAAGATGGATGGAGAGACTATTCCTCGATCAATTTAGAAGGAACTCTCATCGAGCATGAATACCTAATTGAGATCGACCTAAGTGGCTCTGATTTACACTCAAGTATTTTGAAGGGGTGCGATCTGAGCGGTGCTAATTTGAGTAACGCGAATCTTGAAAATGCTCACTTGAGTAGCGTTTGTTTAGTAGGGGCAAATCTTAGCAATGCAAATCTGGCTAATGTTAATTTATGGAATGCTGACCTGAGCGATGCTAATTTGGAAAATGCTAACTTAAACAATGCAAACCTGTCTAATACCAACTTAATTGGCACAAATTTTAGCGCTGCTAAATGGGAGAATATTAACACTGACGCTGCGTTATTTTGTCATACTATTATGCCAGATGGTAGCCATAAAAGCGATCCAGTTAGAGTCATGGAAACTCAGGAATTGCTTCGGCGCTACGCTGCTGGAGAAAGAAGGTTTGAGGGCATAGTTTTATATCGGGCTGACCTTAGAGGTGTCGATTTACATAACATAATTATGCCTAATGCTCACTTAGCTGATGCTAACTTAAGCGGTGCCAATTTGAAAGAGTCCTGCTTGACGAGAGTTAATTTTAGGGGGGCAAATTTGAGCGGTGTTAATCTGTGCATTGCTAACTTGAGAGGAGCAAATTTAAGCTACACCAATTTGAAAGATGCCAACTTATATGCAGAAATGTATGGTGTAGATTTTACAGAAGCCAACCTGAGTGGGGCTGAGCTTCTGTTCGTGGAATCTGCATTTTTTCGTAACACTACCTTGCCCAACGGAGAAGTTGTTATTGGTCCTAGTGAATATGCTTCTAATTGGAAAAGGTAGGGTTCTATTAGACATCTACAAAAAAGCCTGGGTCGAACAGGCATCCTGCCTGTTCCACACTGATTATTGGAGATGTCTACTTGCCATGAATTTGATTTCTATAAATCATGAAAGTGGCAAGTTTATATTTCGCTTGAGAACATCTCGAATATCTCCAGGAATATTTGAAAACAGGTTAACATTTTTACCTTTAAGTAAGTTTTCAAGTTCTTCGATACTAACTAACCAAGTGTTCGGAGATCGCCATTCAGTCACATTTTTGATTGGAGATAAAACTCGATTTAATTGCAGCTGCTCTCCAATTTCATAAAATGGGTGGACTATTCCTTGCTCCCCAGCATTATCCCAGTCTAGGGCTGATGGTTCGGCTCTGTTAGGTGTAAGAAACGTGTAAATTTTGGTGTCGTGATTAACATCTGGTATCCCTTGACTAGGATGCTCTAAAACCAGATTTGTTTTCCATGTCCAGGTAGGAATGTTAATTCCTTGTTGTTGAAAAGCCTCAGAATTGGTAAACCCTTGATACCTAGAATCGTTGGGGAGAGCATTACTCTTTTTCTGTGGTTCCCAATTTGTGCCATAGCTACCCGCAACAACGTAAACTTGCTTACTATTTTCAGCCATACCTGTTACTAACTGTTCTATATTGTACCACGCAGAGGCTTCTGCGGGATTATTAGGACTGCTAAAAAACAGATTATTGTCAGCGTTTTGCGGGATTAAGTTGGTTCCCAAAAAAGTGGCTAGGTTGTCTTTGGGATGTCTTGTCCGATCTCCTGAAGGAATTATATGTCCTTTGTTAAAGCCAAGACTGGCCCCGTTATTATTTTCATAACTGCTACCACTAATTTGAGGCCAGCCATTAGGTAATGTAGGATCGGCGATGAACTCATCAGCTTGGCGTTTTCCACCAATCCATGATTTATTTACCTGCCAACTTACCCAGTTGGGGGTTTTAGTTGTGCGATTGTAAGATACTGCGTACTGAGGCTTCTCCAGTAGCAAGTTTTCGCGATAGAGGTTATTTTGTGGTTCTTCAGGACTGTACCTAGCTTCAGATGGATTGCCAAATTTAAGGTGATTACTCTTAAAGAAAACATCATCTAAATAAACTCTGGTGTTTCCCTCAACTTCAAACCTCAATTTAACGCTCTGACCTCGAAACTTATCTAGCTGATTGCTTCCAACATGAAATGTTTCAAACCCTCCTCTGCCAAAACCAATTTTGTCAATATCGCTTGCGTATGTCTTTAGTTCATCTCCTGTTGTTGCTGCCAGATCTATCTCTTTGAGAAGATGAGTACCACTGCCAATTATTGGTCGCCCTTGCGGGTCGGTATTTAGTTTAGTTTCCAACAAGACTTTAAGCTTTCCTTTCCCAAACGGTGCGTGGAGATTAAATCGCAAATCTCCCCATTCTGGCATCACAAAATAGTTGTGTACGATTTGTTTTGTCCCACCATCTCCCATTCTCAGGGCAAAATTAGGTCGATCTACATCGTAGCTTATGGCATCTAAGTAACCGCTACTTATTAAGTCTTTTAAGTTTTATAAGCCTGGTATTGCCCTATTCTTTGCAACTTCTTCTCCGATAGTGTACCAATCGACTAAGTGGGATTGTAAAACATCCTCAGATGAACCATTAAATAAAGACCAACCTGGGATAGTATGATCCGACTTTCTAAAAGCAATCGCATCAAAATTCCCGTTAAACAAAGTCGGAACCGCATAGTCCCCCCGCATCCGAGTTCCGAAGGACTTAGTGATATCTGTGTAGGTATTATCCTCGTAAACAGCAGCCCGATTATTGTTCAGGTAATTCTCAAAATTACCTAACTCATTTTTACCTTTCTTGCCCCCAAAATCGTAGGGACGCAGTTGAGAACCTCCCCCTAAAACCGAATGAAACCAACCCGTACCGATTCCTTCCCAAGGTGCGTTAGTATCGCCATTACCGCCAGTAAAATTAGAATTGGTATGGTCGGGGGTATACCAAGTCTTAGTCACATCGGTGATATTATTTGCTGACAAATCTCCCAAGCGGCGGTAAATTCGATCGCCATTTTCTGATGGCAACCGACTTTCATTGAGATTAGCCGTTCCCGCATACCAAGCCCCTGCCGCCCGATGGGAAGCACCGGCCCTGTTATCCGGCGTAAAACCAGCCAGATTGTTAAGCGAAACATTCCAATCTGACTTCCAATTCGTTCCAGAAAGTACCCGCCCGTTAAGAGTATTCCCAATACCATTAGTTTGGTAGTAATTGTCAGCATAGGTGACATTATTCCATACTCTGATTTCCGGGTCGAGAATGTTACGGTAAGTTCCTTCTAAAGAAATAGACTTGTAATTGTAAGGGTCAACAGTCGTCACCTGCAAATCGCGATTTGCCGGACTCGTACCGCCAGCATCAGGTAAAAACGTACCCAAACGCTGGACAATTTCACTATTAACAACAGCCCCCTGCCCGAAACCGACAAAATGTAGCGGTGAATTGAAAACAGCTCCTTGAGTGCGGATTAACTTGCCAGTTGCAGAGTTATATTTCTGAACGGCACCGCCCTCTTTATAAATGTGTTTAGCGACTCCATTAAGTACGATTCCGATTGTAATATTGTCTGGCTCACGATCTGCTATTATTAATATAATATGTAAATATCTTCAAAAAAAGTTATGAATAACGAAGAATATCTCGAATGGGAAGAAGAAGAAGCCGACGAATATATTATGCTTCCTTCTCTCAACGAGCATTGGCCGGAGATGCAAGGTTGGGAGGTAGTCGATTTGTACAAAGATGGATGGAGAGACTTTTCCGGGATGAATTTAGAAGGAATTGTCGAGCAACGTGAATACCTGATTGATATCGATTTAAGTGGCTCTGATTTGCACTCAAGTATTTGGCAGGGGTGCGACCTGAGCGGTGCTAATTTGAGTAACGCTAATCTAGAAAATGCTAATTTGAGCAGCACTTGCTTAGTGGGGGCTAATGTAAGTAACGCTAATCTGGCTAATGCTAATTTATGGTATGCTGAGCTGAGCGGTGCTAACTTAGAGAATGCTAATTTAAACAATGTTAACCTGGTCAAGACGAACCTAACTGGAACAAATTTTTGCGCTGCTAAATGGCAAAATATTAATACAGAATCGGCGTTGTTTTGTCATACTATTATACCAAATGGTAGCTATAAAAGCGATCCAGTTAGAGTCATTGAAACTCAAGAATTGCTCCGGCGCTACGCTGCTGGAGAAAGAAGGTTTGAAGGCATAGTCTTGTATCGGGCCGATCTTAGAGGCGTCGATTTGCATAACATCATTATGCCGAATGCCCACTTGGCTAATGCTAACTTAAGCGGTGCCAATTTGCAAGAGTCCTGCTTGACGAATGTTAACTTTAGGGGTACTGATTTGAGCGGTGCTAATCTTAAAAATTCTTGTCTAGATTCTGCGGATTTAAGCTATGCCAACTTAAAGGGTGCTAATTTATTGACATTGGATATGAATGGTGTCAATTTCACAGACGCTAATCTACTTAGTGCTAAAATCTTTTTCTCTCAAACTGGCCGGTTTCGCAATACAATTTTACCAAATGGAGAAGTTATCGTTGGTCCTAACATATATCCTTCAAATCAGAGATGAGTTTTTCGTCTGATTTGAAGGATGGTTGAGAGAATTTAGATAATTGGATATAACTGATCTTTGAGATAAGTCCGAATGTTATCAGGAAGACTAGACAAAAAGTTTATCTTTCTACCTCCTCTGCCATCAATCAGCTTTTCAAGCTGCTTAATTGTGAGCTGCCAAGTAGCAGGATTACGCCATTCAACTGCATTTTGGATATCCGGCAGAGTCGCAGTTAGTCCTAGCTCAGCTTGAATTTCATTAAAGGGGTGAGGTATGGGCTGCCCAGTAAGAGGCCAATTAGCAAATGGTTCGGTTTTATTAGGTGTCAAAAATGTATAGAACCCATTTGAGATCTTTTGGGCGATCGAGTAAAATCAACAAGATATAGATCAACTCAAACAGGTCAGGGATGAAAATGGGTTATTCCAGCGATGTAAACGACCAAGAGTGGGAAATTATCGAGCCATTACTCCCACAGAAGAAGAAAACCAGACCTCCGGTGTGGACAAAACGGCAAATCCTCAATGGGATATTTTATCAACTCAAGAACGGTTGTAATTGGTCTGACTTGCCCAAAGATCTACCACCATATTCTACTGTCTTCTGGCATTACCAAAATTGGTGTGAGGGCGGTGTACTCGATCAGATCATGACGGAGTTACACAGTCAGGTGCGCCAACAAGTCAAAAAAAACCGCAGTGGACAACCCTTATTATGATTGACTCTCAAGCGGTGAAAAACACGCTTCTATGCTAGTATTGAGTCGAAAGGGTTTTGTTTTTACAAATGCACAAATGGCATCAAAAGACATCTAGCCGTCGATATACTTGGCTTTCCATTCTTTACCCACTGTACCAAAGCTAACTTATCTGATGATCGAGGGCTGATTGAAATGCTTGGAAAAAACATCGATTACTTCAAATCTAAACCTGCGGAACTTCCCAAAACTACCATTTTGTTAGACAACGGGTACCACCCCGATAAACTTACTCAAGCATTGGAGGAGATTTATCCCCAGATTATGACCAAGATTCAATTTGAACTCTCAGCCAAACCATCGAAAGCCGAAAAGGAGGCTAAAGGGCAATCTGGGTTTGTGCCTGTGGCGGCTAGATGGGTAATTGAACGTTCAAACGCTTGGGTGGAAAGATGCAAAAGCTTAGTCAAAAACTTCGATCGCACACTCGCTCGTTCAAATGCCAAACTCAAGCTTTGCTTTATCAGACTGATGCTTAAAAGACTAGCCACCGCGTAAAAAGATCTCAAATGGGTTCTATAGAACCCATTTGATTACTCCTTAACAACAATACGATCTATAAATTAATCTAAACTTTTACAGCTCGTATCATTATTTTACGTTTTTAGCGTCTGGCTCTGCCCAGCAAATTTTAGTTTTACTCTTCCATTTTGTCTGTTGTACTTTTTTTAATTGCCTCATAAACAATTGTATTCTTCTGCTTGGGTAGAACTTTAGTATGTTGAATTTCCCCTGATACTATTATCAGAGGTATTCCTTCAGGAAAGGCACTGCAATTTAGGTCGCCTAAATAATGCCGACAACCACGACACCCTCTATATTCGCTCATTTGATTTTTATTCATTGGAGTATTAAGGACGAACAACTACTACCTGTTTTGGGTCAAAAACTAGGATGCTTTTTCTCCAAGGAACTAGAGGATTTCCTATTTGAATAGCATCGTAACCTTGAGATTTTAAATATTCTGCATATTGATTAATTAACTCTTGGTCTGACAACTGTAAACCATTAGTTAAACGGTAGTTTTATAAGCTGGACTTGTAGGCAAAATCATGTGAATATATTTGGGGAGTTTTTACATTTAACGTTATATCTAATACGGCATCATCGGTGCTGTAGATTTCGGCTACCCTTATATCATTTGATAAATAAAGTCCCGGTCCAAACAATGAGTATCCTCTGTTAAAGTAAGCAGGATCTACCAAATCCGCTACCGATGGGGCTTTTGACTCGGTTGTCACTCCGTCTGCCAAAAAGGTTTTTCGGCTGGTTCATAAACAATTGTATTGTCTTGGTCGGGTAAAGGTTTTGTGTGTTCTATTGGCTCATAAACAATTGTATTGCCTTGGTCGGGTAAAGGTTTTATATGTTCTCCACCTCCGACGACAAAAATTAGTGGTATTCCTTTAGGGAAGGCGCGACAAGTTGGAATCTCGTCTACAATGCCATCTAACAAGTGACGGCAGTCAAGGCATCGTTTATATTCAGCCATTTGATTACTCCTTAACAACAACTACTTGTTTGCGGTCGAAAACTAAATAATATTGCATGAATTCTGGGGTAGTCACGATCGCATCATACCCCTGAGATCTGAGATACTCTGTATATTTATCTATCGCCTCTGATCCTTGTTTACCAATTGTATTACCGTAAATTTTTGCCTCCTCGAAAAATTCCTCTAAACCCGGATAGACTCTGGGGTTTTTTATGTTCAGCACGGTTTTTAATATCGGACCTTTCCTTAGATTGCCATTCTCATCAATGCTAAAATCCTTAGCCCTCTCCTCCTGATTTGTCACATACAAACCTTCTCCGAGGAAACCGCTTGCGAGCCTAGCAGGATTTACACCACCATTCGCAATACTAGCAGCACGAACTGGGTTAGTTCCATGATAGAGCACGCGTCTGCTGTAGCTATTTTTTGTATATTCTTCAGCCTCAGCGAGAGTCATAGAAGATTCCCACTTCTTGCCAAAAGAAATATCGTCAAGGTAAACAGTGCCGTCATTGATTTCAAACTTGAGTAAAGCTACCTTACCGCGCAGTTCTTGCGGGACATTTAGGTAGAAAGTTTCCAAGCCTTCAGTACCATAACCGATCTTGCGAATATTGCTGTCGAGCTCCTCCGGAGAGCTATTTTTTTCATATACTCCTCGCTCTAAATCGATAGTTCCTATTGACGTAAACTGTTCGTAACCAGCTACGTTTGCTTGCATAGAAACCGTAATTTTTCTTCCCGCACCGAGTTGGTCTTGGGGTACGTGCAGGTCGAACTTCAAACTATCGTGTAAGCTGTTTTGATCGGGGACAAGAAAGAGATTATGAATTATTTCTTTAGGTCCATCAGTACCTCCCATCTTCAAGGTATTGTTTTGTCCGGCTAAACCGTAGTTTAATTTTCTTTGCTCTTCAGTTAAAAAGGTATCAATCTCATCCCGTTCATGCAGATGTCTTTGCGACACATTAGGATTGTCGGATACACTTAAAGAGTTGTAAAAAGACCAGCCTGGAACGCTCTGATATGTAAAACGTTTGCTGGCGTCAAAATTACCATTGAAAAGGGTGGGAACTGCATAGTCACCTCGCATCTTGTTACCTATAGTTTCGTCTGTGTAGGTGTTGTCCTCAGTTACGGGCACACGGTTACTTACGTTAGCATCATAGGGGCGTAATTGAGAGCCACCGCCCAGTACCGAGTAAAACCAGCCAGTACCGATACCTTCCCAAGGAGCTCGTTGTTCACCGTGAGTAAAATTAGCATTCGTATGATCTGGTGTGTACCACGTAGGTTTGGTTGGATTGCCTGAACTATCTAATTCCAGATCTCCAAGGCGACGGTAAATCCTCTCTCCATTCCTTGAGGGGAGTTGACTTCCGCTAAGGTTAGCTGTTCCTGCATACCAAGTTAGAGCTTGGTGAGGCCTTCCATCCGTGCTATTTTCAGTAAATCCAATCCGGCTCAAGCCATCAGAACCACCAAGGTGTACGTTCCAATCCGCCTCCGCAATTCGCCGACCAGCAGGGGTATTGATTTCCTGTGTATCCAGAGCGGGGACGTTTTGATAATAGTTATCGGCATAGGTAACATTTTCCCAGATTCGCACGGATGGATCGCGGAAGCTTTTTAAGGAGCCTACCAAGTAATCTTGGTCGAAATCATGAGGATCGATCGTTGTCATCTGAAGGTCGCGGTTTACAAGGCTAATACCACCAGCGAGGGGAAAATAACTTCCCAAACGCTGGACAATTTCATTGTTGATCGTTGCACCCTGACCAAACCCAATAAAGTGCATAGGTGAATTGAAAAGGGTGTTTTCCAAACCTTGATTTAAAGCTACCAGTGAAGCAAAAAAGGCATCTGCGGCTGCCTCAGTAAAGCCAGAGTTGAATGCGGTTGCTTCTGGTGGCTGTTCCCATCCAGGGATTAGTGTCAGTGGTGCGCCAAATTTATGACTTGGAGGGGAGAAGGTTGTGGAGCCATCAAAATTCAGCCACCCCCATTTGTTAGTAGCCCGATCGTAACGCATGACCAAACCATTTTCTTTAGTCAGGTGAGAAGCCATCTGCTCGAATTGGCGGTCTATCAAATTAGGTTGAGGTTCTAAGCCTCGCGTTAACACCGTAACGCTGCTGAAAGTATTGCTACCAGAAATGGGAGTCGGCAGTAAAGTCTTAAACTTATTGGTAACAACTTTTTTTGCCCCTTTATTCGTCGTAGCTTCCACAGCCCAATGATATTCCTGACCCGCCGTCAACATTCGATCGCTAGAAAGAGTAAACTCCTCTGAAGAACCAGCCTTAGTTTTCCCATCCCAAGTCCACGTACCGTTTTCCCATTGAGCAGTCAGAACCCGATTCGGATTGTAATCTTTGTCGTCCTGCGAATTTAACCCATCCCACCGATCGCCCGGCAACAAGCCCTTCCCTTGCGGAAAAACGCTTACATAAAGATTGACCTTATCGACATCAGTATCAGGCTTAAAACCAGGAAGACCGCAGGGTTCATTCTCACCCTTCAAATCCCACTGAAAAGTAGGAGTTAAAGGATTGCTATCATTCTTGCTATCCCCGATCGGTCCTTTTAATTCCAACCAGTTTTTAGCATTCGCTATTGCCAAACCTTTAGGATTTCCACCGATACCAATGGGAGCGCGTTTCGTACCATCCGGGATACCAAAACCAAAGTTATTAATCCAATTTCCTTCGATAATTTCGTAGTCGGCCGCAATACTGACAAGAGGGTTGATATCGTCAATAGGCACGCGGACGAGGTCGGCAGTTGTCGCATTTCGCTGATTGCTTGCCTGGAAACCCCAAGTATCCACACCCCTGTCGCGGGCGTCAAGCTTGTAATTACCCGGATTCTCTATAGCCTTAATCATTTGCTCAACATCGAAAACGTAGGAACTTCCTCCCAAACCGAAGGTGGGATAGGAAGCAATCAAATATTTGCCGTCACTCGAAAGCGCTAGGTTGTTAGTTAAGCTGCCCGGAATCGGTCGAGTCGCAGCCACCAATTGAGGATTGGGGTCCAGTGGGTTTGCGATAATGCCTATATTTCCACCCTCGCGCGTATTTATCTTTGCCCTAGAGTTGCGGCCGGCAACAAACGCATATTTCCCGTCTTGCGTTACTGTTACAGCCACTGCCTCGTTGACATCAAAATAGTCAGTGGCCACGCCCAGCGACAAAGGAGCGTAGTTGACTTTAGCACTAAAATTGAGGGGGTCTTCAGACGTAATTTCGAGCACTCCGAAGCCCTTGCCGTCATCCTGAAGCTTTATCTCCTCCCCATTACTTATGGTGCGGACACTAGCAAATCCGTTGGTGAACACCATTTTCTTGGGGTCGGAAGTAGCAGCTATGCCCTCTGTCTCCGATAGGGTGGGAATTACTTTAATCTGCTGGTGCCACTTCCGCTCGTTAGAGCCCTGAGCGCTCGGTTTGTCGGCGGGGTCAATGTTGACAGCGTAAATGCGGCGGTTAGGTGTTTGTTCGTTATTGTCGGAACCAGTAGCGAACAGTCGGCGCCCGTCGCTGCTGATAGCCAACTGGCTCAGTCCCAGGGGTGATGTGACGTTAATTGTCTGGATAACAGTATGATAGGTTGCTGAATTCGGGTTGATGTCGAGGACGTAGATGTTGGGGCGATTTTGGTCGGCAATGTAAGCGTAATTGTCTTTGGGGTCGATCGCAATAGCTTGTGGTCTGGCTCCAGAGGGCAAGCCAATCGCATCCACAGTTGCCGTTTCTGGGGTAGTATCTATCTCTCGCAGCGCCATCAAATCCACCACAGACACCCGACCGGTGTCCCGCAGAGTCACGTAGGCGCGGGTAGCATTGTTAGTAGCCGCGATCGACTCCGGTCGGTCTGATGGGATATTGGGATTACCCACAGGAATGTTAAAAGCAACCGCTAATTTATTGCTGTTCTGGGTTTCAACAGTTGATAAAGCGTCTTTGAGGTTAATAACGTTGATTTTGTCGCCCGTACGTTCTGTTACCAGCGCCAATTCAACGCAGGTAGGAGCGAGGCGGATATTTTCTTCACTTTCTAGTTCGACAGTCTCGTAATCTCCAGTACCCGGTCCGAAGCGCTTTTTCTGCTTTCTCGACACTACAATGCTGGATTCGCCGAGGGGTACGGTAATCGGAATTTTGACAGCAATTTTGTAGCTATTTTCTCCCAAATCGGTGTTTTTATCCGGTATCAATGTGCCTGGATAAGTTTTGTCGCCGACGCGGAAGCTGACTGTTAAGTCTTTAAATTCACCGCCTAAATCATTGGAGTTATTCAGGAAGTTGCTGCCTGTCAGGACGACGGTTGGTTCGCCATTTTCCAACTTATATTCAGCGGATTGAAGCACTGGAGGTGCGAAGGGGTCTGCTGGGAATAGTGTGGGTATGTTTAGAGTGGCTGTGACGCGGGGAATCCCTTCTGGATCGAGTTCAACACCCGCCGGAGTGACTACAGGTAAACCGACTTCAGGAATGGCAATAATTTTCAATCCAGATTTCAGGTATTTAGCCAAGTAAGCCAGCAGTAAAATTGTAGCGGCGAATTGAGCTGTGGTGACGGCGGCTATACCGATTAAACCGGCATTGGCTGCTAAAAAGCTGTTTTGGAGACCGACATTTGTTGAGAGAAGGGAACCATTTGGGAGACCGACATTTGTTGAGAGAAGGGAACCATTTATATTGGAGGTGGTGAGCAACTTTTCCAATGCCAACTTCTGTAACTCCAGGTCCGGCATTGCTATCATCGCTATTTCGGCAGTCTCCAAAATACCGGTAAATGGTGGAGAATTAGTGCGAATAGTACCGCTGGCATCGACTACACCGGATTCTTGAATCAGCCAAATTGGGGAATAAATATTGTTAGCATCCGGCAGCGAACCTTTTCGCAGGAATAAAATTTCGGTACCAGGAGATAAGCCGGCAGGGGCAGGAATTGCTAATTGAGCGGGAATTTTCAAGGAGTTGTCGCCCAAGTCTAAATTGAAGCCTCCGGCGAACTGCAAACCGTCGGGAAGTTGTAGCGATAGATCATTGCTGGTTAGAGATGTCAAGCTAATAGCTGTATTTTCGGCAAGAGCACCGGGCGGCACCATCACAATTGAACCGTCACTGCCAGTAACTGCACCGCCATTTACTCCTAAAATTGTTCCGGCGATGGCGGGAAGGGAGACTCTTACTGGCACGACTTGTTCGGCGGCTCCGTGAATGACAGTGACGTTAGTAACTCCTTCTTTTATAGCGGTAATAACGCCGTCTGAATTCACTTGTAATAGGTTGGAGTTTCCGGGGAAATAGCGAGTTCCTGTAGAGCCGAATTTCAGATCGGGGGATTTGATGATATTTTCAATTCCTACTAAAAGCGAGCGTCCCATTCCGGCTGTCATTGTGACTGCTTTGGGATAGACATTCAAACCGTTAATCTCGGCTAGTGCTCCATTGAATTCTGCATCGTTGGTTGGGGCTGGCAATTTTCCTACTCGCACTGCTGTTACTGCTTGCAGGTTGTTGCGACTTGCGCTCAAAACTGAAGTACCGTTGACCAAACCTGTCACTTTCCCCGTTGGATCAATTGGTGCTACTTCTGGATTGAATGAAGTGTAAGTTAGATAAGAATCTGGGAGCACTACACCTTTTTGGTCGGCAAAGTCTCCGAGTACAATCAATTCCGTATTTTCTCCTGCATTAAGTCGGGGATTTCGCTTCACAAAATCTAGATTTAGCAGGGGAACATCGCTGACGTTGACTGTCACCCGCGCGGGCGTTGAACTCCCAAAAGCGTCGCTGGCAAGGAAATCAAAGCTGGCAATTCCAGAGAAGCCGGTTGCTGGTTTAAAGGATGCTTTGTTCGTTAAGGGATTGAAAATTACTGTGCCGTTTACTGGATTGAGGACGCTAATTGTCAGAGGGTCGCCCTCTGCATCTGTGGCAAGATTGTCTAATGAAATAGTTGTCTCTAATTCTGTATAAGTCCGAGTGCTTGTCGGTGAAACAACGGGCGGATTGTTGTCAGAATTCGGGGGATTGGCTTCGGCGAGCAATTGTTGTCCTAGGGGAGTATTTCGCCATTCTTTGTCAGGGTTGATGACTGTATCTAGCAGCGGTGCGTTTCCGGTTGCGCCACTAATTTTAAAGATTAGGTCATTGTAATCTCTGTCTGAGTTAGCGGATGACATATCTTCGAGGGCAAAGGTGTTACCGCTGCCCGTAATGTCGGCTATTTGTAGCAGATGACCGGTATCGTTGGGATTGGCTGTGGCGATACTGAATAAGGGACGGTTTTCGGGAAACAAATCCCACAGCCAGGAGTATTGGAGGGATGATTGTACTGTACCGCTGGGTACGAACATGACGGCAAAAGTGTCTCCAGGGGTCATGTTGAAAGTTTTGATACCCTGATATTCTCCTGAACCGAAGTCGTATTCTCCCGGCATCGAACCGGTGAATTTGGCTCCTTCTGTACTGTCGCGGATTACAATGTTTCCTAATGTGGAATTAGTTAGGACTCTCCTAGCAGCTTCGGCGATGAATTCTGGAGTACCAGGTGTAAATGCTTCCATTCCTGAAAGACTAAAAATGCCGATTTCGCCAGTAAAGTAGCCGCCGTCAAATACATAGTCAAATTTGACTTGTCCTTGGTTATCTACAAGGAAAGTGCCACTGGGTGAATTGGCTGCTGCTGTTATTGAGAGATTTGTTGAGGGATTGGTATTGCTTTGGAAGTCGCCAGTACGCTGTGTTGAATTGGGTTGAGTGTCTGCAATATTGTCTGAAAGTTGAGCAGATTCTTCGGTTGCTGACAGTAGCCAACCGCTTGTCATCTCTGCGGATTTGGGCGCAATTTCAGGATCGGAATACGCTGGTAAAACAGCGACAGTTTCTGTGGGATTTGAATTGCTATTATAATTGTTTGAAGTGAGTTTAGGTGGGGATTTAAGAGTTGAGGGTGAAGCGCTTGTTTCGACTTCTGCTATCTGTGTCGTAACTGCTGCTGTCTCTGATGGAGTTGAGAAGAGTGCTGGGCTTTTCTCAGTTTCTAATTCCGCTGCTGTGAAGGAAACAGTAATGTTCCGTTCGATTGTATCAGCAGTGAATTCTGCTGTCGATACCGAATCGGTTTTTGTTGGCAATTCGCTTTCAATTTCTGATGTTATTTCAGGAAAAACGCTCTCATTTTCTACCGTAGCCGAATCGTTTTTTGTGGGAATAATTGACTCAATTTTTATTGGCAATTGTTCGGGTACGGTAGAAACGTTGGAGTTGCTTTGTTTGGGTGATTGTTCGCCAACGTTAGAACTGAGTAAGTCTATTTTTGCAGGAGACTTTTCCGCAATTGGAGCGATAACTGACTCTGTTTCTGCGGGAGGTTGAGAGATGCTGGAAGTTGCATCTTTGTCGGTTTTGATTAATTCAGCATCTGCTGATTGACTGACAATAGATTCTGTTTTAACTGGCTGTTTAATTTCCGAAACTGAGTCAGTATTGTTCGGAGTTTTTTCTGGGGTGTTAACTGCTGCTGTTGCTGTCGTCACCGTTACATTTTCACTGGCTGCTGTTTTTGGTATTGCAGCAGGTTCGATTTTTAATGGGTCAACTTTTCCTGTATCATTCTGTTTGTCAGTTAAAGATTGAGTGGCGGTTTGTACTGGCTTTTGTAAATCGGTTGATTTGACTTCTGCACTGATATTAGTGTTAGGTAAAACTGGGTTAGATGTGGCTGGGATTAATGGGGCTGTTGGGGGCTGTGTTGTCGGTGACTGTTGAGAATCTGAAATGGGTTTTTCGGTCGGTATTGCATCGACTTTTGGGGATTTTTTATCTGAGTCTATTTTGGCGGCAGCTTCGGTAATAGGAAGCTGTTTGTCTGAGTTTTTTGTTTCTGAAGTCTGGGCAATTGGAGCTTTTTTATCGGAGTCTATTTTGTCAGAAACTTCGGCAGTACGAGATTGTTCGCCTGAGTTGGCTTTCTCCACAATTGTGGAGTTTTGAGATTGCTTGTCTGAGTCTATCTTGTCGTCAGTTGTGGCAACTGGGGACTGTTTGTCTGTAGAGGTTTTATCAGTTGAGGGAATATTTGGACTAGCCGCAACAGTTTCGGTTGAATTTGTTACTGCAATTTTCTCGGATTTTTCTGATGAAGTTGTACTGCGATCTGGTATTATGGTTGATGCAGTTGCAGGTGATGTTTTTTTCGGCTCAGAGCGATCGGTTGATACAGTTGCAGGTGATGTTTTGTTCGGCTCTAAGTTGTCAACCGTTGATACAGTTGCAGGTGATGTTTTATTGGGTTCTGAATCACTTTTGAGTGTAGCCCCTGACGATAAAGATGTTTTGTTATCTTCGGGTTTTGAACTCGTTTCAGGGGTTGCGGGTAATGGTGTTTTTTCCGAAGCTTTTTCTAAGTTTGTGGATGTAGTTATAACGGGTAATGTTTTGTTATTTTCTTTTTCTGAGTTGGCAACTCCGGTTGGGAGTAATTGTGTTTTATTTTCAGGTAATTTATCACTTGCAGTGGTTGTAGCAGGTGTGGTTTTATTAATTTCTGAGTTACTGACTAACGAGCTGATTGCAGGTGGGTGAGGAACGGGTTTATTAGAGTCAAAAGGCTCGCTATTTGAGGCAGTTGGATTCGGGTTTGTCAGGGGATCTCCTAAGTCCGAGTCGAGTTTGCCAATTAGAAGGTCAATTTCAGAAGTGGTTGAATCCCTGGAGTAGCTGTTAGTTTTGGTGGCACTGGTTTTAGCAGAAGGTATGCTGTTAATATCGGAGGCTTTGTTAGTAATAAAAGCATCGGTTTCGGCTCGAATGAATTCGGATTGTGGCGGCTTTGCGGTTTCTATTAAGTTAGGTTGTTCAGAGTTTGATGAAGATCCGGGAGTTTGATATAATAAGGTTTTGTTAGTCTGAATTCCCGGCAGTTGTGGGGCAAAAGTTGGGGCTAGTCCGGGAATTAAGGATTCCACTTCTGTTAAAGGTTCTCTAATCGGGTCGGTTAAAGGCACTCTGGACACTCCTTGAAAAATGGTTAATTTCTTTTAAATCATTATTCAGCGGTTACTCATCATTATCGGGTAGACTCGATTATAAAGATATTCGGAAAAATACAGAAGTTCAGAGTTTTTTTGATGTTGCTAGTCTGTTATATTTGCCGTATATTTACTGATAGTTTTTAAAGTTATGCTAAATCTTTATGAAGGTAACTTTTTTCAGGCAGGAAAATACTTAAATAACCGATCGCACATCCGGTCTCTCTCTATTACTATCGGCTTGAAGTATTATTAATCCCAGATGTTGCACCAATATCAATAAGGGGCTTTTTTGTGGGTGGGGGCGGGTTTATTTAACCTGTCTGCACCCCTTAAAGCTTTTGGTGAACCCGCCCCTACAGGTTTTTGATTGCGGGTACGATATCTGGGATCGATACTCACCCGTCAGAAAATCGAGCTCTTGTTTAACGACGGTTTGCCCTGGATCGCGATCGCGCCCTCTACAGTTAATTGTCAGCCCTTTCCCCGATCGCAAACTTTCCTTCCCCGAACCCTTCCCCTTGCTCTCGGCTTCCTGTAAAGTAAATAATTGTAAAGAAATATGAGTTTTCTCTTATCCTCTGGTTAAGACCGCCAGCTAACATTCACAATTAAGACCCGGATTAGAATTTCCTATGTCACAGCTTTTCCCCCGCAAATTTCTAGCCTCTGCTGTCGCCTTTTTTCTGGCTTTGTCGGTGTGGACGATCGCACCTGCGGCCCATGCTTTCAACAATCCCGATTTGTTGCCGAAGACTCAGACGCCGATTATTGATTTAGCTAAAGCCCTTACGGATATTGAAGAAGAGGGTTTGGCAAAAAATTTAAACGCCTTTGAAGCCGAAACCGGTTGGAAGCTGCGAGTGCTGACTCAGTACGATCGCACGCCCGGTTTGGCTGTGAAAAGTTATTGGGGCTTAGACAATAAAAGTGTATTGCTAGTTGCTGACCCGCGCGGTGGCAATTTACTAAATTTTAATGTGGGCGATGCGCTGTATCCACTGCTGCCGCGGACTTTTTGGGTGGAACTGCAAACCCGCTACGGCAATCAGTTTTTTGTGCGGGACAATGGCGAAGATCGATCGATCATTGAATCTTTGGAGTCGATAGAAGGCTGTTTGCGTCAGGGCGGTTGTCGCGTAGTTCCAGGTTTGCCGAGGGAACAGTGGGTGCTGACTTTAATTACGTCGGTGCTGGGCGGCGTGATCTGCGGGTTTGCGGCTCAGCCTCGGAAACCGGGAGACGGTGTGTCTTGGCAGTGGGCGCTGATTTTTTCGCCGCTGTGGGGGATTCTGTTTTTGGCCTTCGGAATTGGGCCGGTGGTAACTCGGACTTCTGATTGGTTGCCTTTGGCCCGAAATGTTGCCGGTTTTGCGATCGGGGCTTTGGTAGCATTCTTGACTCCAGTATTGGGCAAGTCTCCTTCAGAAGAAAGTTAGTTTTTGATGAGTCATTAGTTATTAGTCATTAGTCATCAGTCATCAGTCATCAGTCATTAGTGTGACTCTTGGCGCTCTTTCATCACTCTCGAAAAATAAAAACCGCATCCAATCAATGAAACCCTACTAAATGGACAATTAGCGATCGCTTGGGCGATCGGAACCCATGCCTTGAACCCCGAGGGTGAAAGTCCTGCTCTATAAGACTTTCAGCTTTTACCAAAAAATGGGGTCTAAAGCCCCGTGCTTTGAGTATCGGCTTTTGGTATAATTATATTGGTTGGAAATCCCATGGTGGTGGCTTGTTAAGACTCCTTGAACCAGAAAGCAGAGTTGATATCTGCCAAATATTGGGTAGCGAAAGCCAAGAAAAACATAGCTAGGGGAAATAAGTTAAGTACCCAAAGAAACAAAAGCCATGATTAATTTAATCTAACAGTACCTAAGGGCATTAGGAATCTGCCTCGTTCGAGGGAAAGCATGGGGAGAAGACTGCCTCTACTATCAAAGGGAAGCCTGATATAGCAAGCCGACTTCTGTGAACCATGAATTAGAATCCCCGTCCGCGACGGTCGGGGAGTATGTCAAGGAATCTGGCGACCGCAACCAAGTTAACTCGTGAAAAACCCGGTTTCTCTGCCTCGCGCGCAAGTCCAAAGAAACCGGGTTTTTTAGCTTTTTTGTCGGCTGTAACGAAGTATTGCTGTGAAAAAACCCGGTTTCTAGACACCCTGCGTAATTTCTGAAACCCTTGATTAGACTGCTTCTTCCTTCTTCCTTCTTCCTTCTCCCCTCTTCCTTCTTCCTTCTTCCTTCTTCCTTCTTCCTTCTGTTATGACTAAAAGCTGGTAAGCTGATACCTGACAACACACAGGCGACAGCTATCCAACAAATGGAATGGCACGTAAGCGATGCCCAGAGTCTGGGATTAATCGATAATGAAATTGGCGACCACGGTTTTTCTGCGGCGGAGTACGAAATAGTCCGCCGTGTGATATATGCGACTGCTGATTTTGAGTACAAGTCTTTAATTAGTTTTTCCGATCAGGCTTTGCAAGCTGGGGCGGCTGCTTTGGCTGCACGAACTACGATCGTAGTAGATGTGCCGATGGTACAGGTGGGCATTACGCCGCTGATCCAAAGTACCTTTGCGAATCCGGTTTACTGTTCGATGGATGCTTTGACGCGCCCTCAAAAGGAACGGACGCGGGCTGCTTGGGGGATTGAAACTTTGGCTAGACGCTATCCTGAGGGGATTTTTGTGGTTGGCCAGGCTCAAACTTCTTTGTCGGCGCTGGTGGATTTGATTGAGGCTGAGGAAATTCGACCGGCTTTGGTGATTGGAACGCCTTCGGGGTTTGTCGGGGTTGACGTGGCTAAGTCAAGGCTGCACGATTCGATGGTTCCTCATATTCGGATTGAGGGGCGCAAGGGTTCGGCGGTGGTTGCTGTGGCGATTGTTAACGGTTTGGTGGATTTGGCTTGGCAGGCCTATGGCCAAGAGGGGAACAGTTGATCGGGTTTATCAGAATTTAAAGCCGACTCGCAGAGGTTCCATTTGTTAAGATACTACTCTTGGCCATCGATGCTCTAACCTTCGGTTGTTTCTAGGCCGAATACTCGATCGAACACTTTAGTCACTTTATAGCCGGAATCTATGGATTCGAGCGGGTCTTTCCGCAATCGGTGGCGCAAACACAGAGTCATTACCTTGCGAATATCGTCCACAGTGACTTCTGTTCGGCATTCTAAGGCGGCGTAAGCTTTCGCGGCCCGATTTGTGACCAAATCGCCTCGTAGCCCGTCTACGTCCAATTCGGCGCAGACTTGGGAAATTTTTACTCGCAAATCGCGATCGAGATTTACGGATTTTAATCTTTCTTGGGCTTCCACCAATTTCTGCTGCATATCGTCTTGTTGGTGCTGATATTTGGCGAGAAACTCGGGCGGATCTTGGTCAAAACTCGATCGTTGTTCGACAATTTCTACTCTCAGATTAGGATCTTTTACAGTGCGAATTTCTGCGTGCATTCCAAATCTGTCAAGCAATTGCGGCCGCAATTCTCCTTCTTCTGGATTCCCGGAACCAATTAAAATAAACTTAGCTGGGTGGCGGATTGAAATCCCTTCTCTTTCAACTGTATTCCAACCGCTGGCGGCGGAGTCGAGCAAAACATCGACTAAGTGATCGTCGAGCAAATTGACTTCATCGACGTAAAGAATGCCGCGGTTAGCTTTAGCTAAAAGGCCTGGTTCAAAAGCTTTAACTCCTTCGGACAAAGCTTTCTCAATGTCGATCGTACCGCACACTCTGTCTTCGGTAGCGCCGAGTGGCAAGTCTACCATTTGTACTTTTTTGCGGGCGATCGGCATTGTACCGTGATGCAAAGTGCGATCGCGCACTTCATCGCTCATCAAATCTGGATCGGTGGGATGGCTGTTAAAAGGATCGTCAGCCACGACTTCAATTTCTGGCAGTAAATCTGTGAGGGCGCGGATTGTGGTAGATTTGCCTGTACCGCGATCGCCCATAATCATCACTCCGCCAATTTTGGGATCGATGACATTCAAAAGCAGCGCCAGTTTCATCTCCTCCTGGCCAACAATCGCAGTGAAGGGAAAAACAGCGCGGCGGGGGGCGGTGGCGGTAACGGTTGGTATAGCGCCCGCATTCAGGTTATTGCTGACTTCGGCAGTAGGACTCACAATAAATTCTTTACTCTAATGACAGTCCTCTATTGTGACATACAGGGGTACATTAGTCGATCGAAGGTTGTTCAGGGTCAAGCCGAGTCGGCTTACAGAAATTAATAGGCTCATATAATATCGTGTAAAGTCAGTCAAGAGCTATAATTATGAGATAGTTATTTATCTCTTTCATTTAATCTATTTCATTGGCAGATATTGGCTGAGTGATTCTATCTAATTAAAAGTTGAGTTCCTCTATGTTAATTGATTTTTCAGTCACTAACTTTAGGTCAATTAAAGAAGAGCAAACATTAAGTATGATTGCAGACTCTTCCAGCAGGAAGAATGAGAATACTTTTGTGCCGATCGAAGGCAATAAACTGCGATTGCTTAACTCGGCTGCGATCTATGGAGCCAATGCTTCTGGTAAATCAAATATTCTCAAGGCTTTACATAGACTTATTTCCTATATTCAGACTCTCAATATTGATGTCGATCATAAAATTCCTTATTACGAACCATTTAAGTTAGATGAATCGCGATTAAGCCAGCCTTCTATTTTTAAGCTGAGTTTTATTCTTGAAGGAATTATGTATGACTATCAAATTGCTTTTGATAGTCGAGAAGTTCATCACGAACAGCTAGATTTTTACCCTAAAAAAAGAAAGTCAAACTTATTCATTCGTACAAAAAATGAGGTCAAACGCGGTGATTATTTTCAAGACAAGCGCTCTTTTTCAAATAAAGCTTTAACTAAATATCCTTATTTATCAAAAGTCGCTCGTGAAGAACATGAACAAATGCAAAAAATCTATGAATACTTAAAAACCTATGCTTTTTTCCCAGCCTATGATAATCAAACAAAAAAATCATTAATACGTCATGTCAACCAATCATTACAAGGAGATGAAAAACTGAAAAAGAAATTAAGTAAGCTCATCCAAATTGCCGACACTCATATCGATAGAATTAATATTGAGGAAAAATCAATGACTTCTGAATTTGATGAAGAGATGCCAGAGGATATTAAAAATTTAATAATGAGTGATAAATATGAGGTATTTGCAGTTCACAAAACATTTAAAAATAATGTGTTTACTGGTGAAAGTGAATTTTCATTTTTTCATGAAGAATCAATAGGAACTATGACACTTTATACTATTGGCACTCTAATTTTATTTATTTTAAATGAAGGTCATATTCTAGTTATTGATGAATTAGATAATAGTTTACATCCCAAACTGTGTAAGTTTTTAATTAAGTTATTTCACCATCCGTCAACTAATCCCCGTAATGCCCAACTAATTTTTGCTAGCCATGAAACTACATTGCTCGATCGAGAATTGTTAAGAAAAGACCAAATATGGTTTACCGAAAAAAATAAATATGGTGAAACACAACTCTTTTCTGCCCAAGACTTTGACAAGGTAAAAGGTGATGAACCTTTTGACCAATGGTATATGCAAGGTAAATTTGGTGGTCAACCTAATATTAAAGAAGTTGAATTTATGTTTGGTGATGAATAAAAAAAGAGAGAATAAACGAAAACAGTTAAAGCAGTCGATCTACATAGTATGTGAAGGAACTAATACAGAACGAATTTACTTTGAGGAGATTGCTCAACAAGATGATGTGTTTGAGAAATATGCGGTCAAAGTTTATCCAAGTGAAGAAGACCAAATCAAAGCAGCAAAAAAAGAAGGTGAATCTATTAAAACAGATGCGATGAATCTGGTCAAACTCGCCAAACAAGAAATAAATAATTATGATGAAGTTTGGGCAGTTTTTGATAAAGATGGTTATACCAAACACGAACAAGCATTTTCAGAAGCCAAGAAACATGGTGTGAATCTTGCTTTTTCAAGTATTGCCTTTGAGCATTGGATTTTATTGCATTACGAACAGTATCGAACTGCTTTCCCTAAGTCCTAAAATGTTATTGATTACTTGGAACAATCAGATTATTTTACAGGCTATGCTAAAAAAGCAGATATTTTAATTTATTCTAGACTTAAAAGCCTGACTAAAACAGCTATTGAAAATTCAGCATGGTTACGGATGAAGATGGCACAAAATTTAGCTGCTTGCGATCATAAAATCTATGAATTAAATCCTTATACCACTGTAGACAAGTTAGTCATAAAGCTTTTAGATTTGAATCCTGTAACCTATGGAGTTATTAACGAAACACAGAAAATTAGCGATATTAGTATCACGGTTAATGCTGTTCAGCACAACTGTGGAATAATAAAGTTGAGTGTTAGTATTCTCAATGACAAAAACATTACCTATTTAGTTAACAATGACAGCGGTCACTTTTATATAAGAGATGAAGATCAAAATAAATTTCAACTTGCTCTTGATAATCCAATAATAATTGAACCAAGTTTAACTCAAGATATTATCTTAAAGTTTGAAATATTTTCCGCAACGGGGACTTTAAGATTTAATTTTAGTCCTAAGCCGAATGAAATACTAATTATTGCCCTTGACAATGTAACTGAACTGTAAAAAAACTATCACCCTGACAACAACTCGCTATCTCCCAGATAACCAACGCCTTTCTTGCGTCAGCCAAACTACCAAAAATTGTTCCGATGATAGCGCACGATCGCACTTACCTCCGATCGACTTTCAATTTTATAATCTTGGACGCAGGAGTGGTCAGAAACCGGATTTTTTCGAGAATACTCGATCGCAGTGCACAGACTCCGCCAAAAACCCGGTTTCTTTGGTAAATGCGTAAGTCTGTTTCTGCAAAACCCAAGCGCAACTAAGATTTGCGGCATTTACATGACAAATTTGGGCGGGCAGGATGCCCACCCCACAAGAGTTTGCAGCAAAGTTACCACCGATGTTAACTCAGGGTAGATGGTAGAAGAAGGGCGATCGCGCCACGCCAATATAAACTAATGTAACGATTTTCCGGATTTTGCATAAAAACCTCAAGTTCCCACAGATATATATTTGAGGGCATTTTCCAGCAACTATTTTTCAGGGGTACACATGGCTGAACTTAACATCGGGGCATTGACTGACAGCAAAACCTACACAGGTAGTGTTGACAGTAAAAATATTTTTGACCTTTATCCATTTAACATCAAAAATCCCGGAAGTTTGCAAGTTAAAGAAGGCAAAGTCGATTCTGGCTGGCTGGAGAAGGTTCAGGAGATAGATCGCATCTTCCCTGAGATTAATTATCGCATTTATCGATCGCTTGAAGTTACCCAAAACAGATGCAGACGGCGGTTGAAACCGCGTCTACACGAACAAAGTCTGCCTCCGCAGACTGAAGAAAATAACGTAATTTTAACCGCTAGGTCTTCTTATCTTTTTGTTCGTCTTTTCTTCCACAATAAACCCATTCCCGCCGCCACAAACGTACCAGCCACCGTCATCGGTTCCGGCACAGGTTCATACTCATAAGTTACACTAGCAGCAATATCCGCCGACACCTTACCGCCAAAACTACCTCTAGCAGGACTCCCCAGAATTTGAGTTAAACCAGTTGTCGCCACACCAGCAGTAAAAGTATCACCATCGCAGCCAGTTAAAGCACTCAAAAACTGCGGCAAATCATAACTTTTCGACACGCTACCAGAACCAAAACCGCTAACACTTCCCGTACCACCGCTAGCAATCTTCGTTTCCGGCGGACTAGCCAAAACACTCAAAGTCAAATTCGGGTCAGTTTTCAACAGCCGAATATTCACAGCAATATTAGCATTAGTTGCTGCCGTTCCCGTAAAATCTCCAGTCAAAGGAGTAATGCTGACACTATTATTAACAGTAGACTTAACCGTAACATAAGCCTTCAACAGAGTACCCAACAGCGAATTAAACTTCGGCAAAACCACATTCGTACTGCTATTTAACGGCTGCGAATCCAGATTCACAGTATAAGTTTGACTCAGAGTAGCAGCTTCTACGGAAAAACATTGACTAACAACCGCAAAACTCAAACTTCCGCCAACAATTCCCAACCTTTGACAAACATTCATATCAGTAAACCCCTAACTAAAAAAATCAACAACATTTTGTGGTACGGGCGTCTCGCCCGTGATTAATCTGCGGTTAAAAACTCCAAACCCGCAAAACCCAGTTTCCCAGCAAGGAGATTAAATAACTCAAAGCAAAAACAGTATAAATGATACTCAAAGGCGCATAAGCTGCCAAAACCAATCTATCACTTGATTCTGCCTCAATCTCCTCCCTCCGCAACAAATCCATATAAAAATCAAACGACTTTTGACGCAGATTGTTAATGCCAGTTCCTGCCACTAACAAATAATAACCGTCAAATCGGTTGAGGGGATTCAAATTAATTGCTACAGTCAGCAAAGCCGCCACCATCAATAAATAACTAATTTGATGACAGACAGGATTCGACTGCGAAAACAGCCAAACCCAAACAGCAAACGCCCAAATTGTTACTTGAATCAAAACTCCCGCTGCCACGACTAAAACCCGCTGTTTTCGCTTGACTAAACTGTATTGGTCGCTAGTATCTGTATAACATCCAGGAATGAAACACATAAATAACAATCCAATTTCTTTAACAATACCGCCGTAATGTTTGAGCGTGAAAGCATGACCGAGTTCGTGCAAAGATATTACCAGGATTGTCAGCAACACAAATGTGATAATAGTCTCAATTTTTCCGGCTGTCCACAACTGCTGGTGCGAGACAACAACTTCCGCCGAGGAACCAAACCAAGCTGCTGCGGAAGATGCGATGAAAGCGCACAGGAAAAATCCAAACTCCCACGTCCAAATCCAGCGCAATTTGTCGATATGCTGCGACAGCCAGACATCGGGATTGACTAGGGGAATTGTGAAAGATAGAAGATTGAATTTGGCTTTCGGGGCTTTTGTGCCTTGTAGCATTCCCGTTTGTGCTAAGCTTCTCAAGAGGTTTTGCACATCTTCTAAATCGATGTCGTATTCAGCGAGAGTGTTTGTTACGGGTTGTTTGCTTAGTTGCAAGATTACCTGTTTGTCAAAGTCGTCAACTTCCATGAAAGTCATGTCTTCGGGATTGCGAAGTATCCAATGACCGTCTGGATGAGCTATCCACTGCACCGCTGATTTGAGTTCCATAGCATATTGTTACTTTGGCTGACAAAGTGCGATCGACTAAATAAGAATTATGCCTTGGTAGGCTAAAAGAGCGATCGCCCCTAGCGCCTGTTTTCAAATTTCCCCTTTCCCCGTTAAATTCAGATACCCTCGCATCCTCCTTAAGTAGGAGATTTTGAAGAAGCTCTTTCTCCTCCCTTTTTTTAGAGAGCAAAAGTGCGATCGCCCTAAATCTTGCTGAAAACATAAATTTTCCAAGCAATATGTGCCCTGTTTCAAAGAAGCAGGGAAAGGGGAGAGTAGTTTTTGAAGAAGCTTTGGTGATATTTGCTAGGGCTTCAGACCTCATTCCAAATTTCACCTCTCGGTTCATATTATCAGAAATCGTAAAAAAAGCAAGTGCCAATTCTAACTATTTTTGGAATGTAGCGCTGGCGGCCGGAAACCGGGTTTTTTATCGATTTTAAAGGCTGCGATTCCATATTTTCGTAAAAACCAGGTTTCGGAGTCAGTCCTAATTTAAGTTGGCAAAAAAACTTTACACAAACTTTACAATCGAAAGAGGGTTTTTGGTGTAGGATAACCGTGAAGAAGCAAGAAAAACCGAAAAATTAAGCATTGACAAAGTATGGGCTCAATCGCCAACGAGACCGTTAGCAAAGCGCGGCAGATGTGAAGCGATCGCCAATACGTAAAATTTGTTAACTTTGCGTAGTTTTTCAAACAAACAGAAATTTTCAGATTATTACTTACAGATTTTTGTCAAGTAACGATTTTGGTTGAATGCGGGAGGCATTCGATCGAGTTCGTGCGATCGAATTCATATTAATCAAGGTAGAAAGATTATGGGTTGGCTAAATTTGGGTGGCAAAAAACGCAAAGAGGCTCAAGGTTTTGGAAATTCACCGAAACGCAAAGGCCGCAAAAAATCCCGCAGTCATGTGTTGGAAAGAATTGTGACTCCGAGTGCGGGTGTTGGGGGATGGCTGGATGATTTGAATCCGCTGCATCAGTTATTCGGTTCTTTGCCGCTACCTGATTTACATTTACCTAATTTCTTTGCTGATAGCGGTGTTTGCCCGATCGACCCTTCTGCGCCAACTAATAATTTACCACCGCTGATTGATTTTGACCCGCTGGGTTTGTACAACAACGGAATTGCCACTCAAACTCCTTACAATCCGGGCGGTGCGTTTGAGACTTTGCCAATTGGTATAATTCCCGTCGATCCCCAGGCGCCGAATCCTAACAATCCGAATGCAATCCGTCAATTGCTAAATTTTCCTTTGGCTAATCAGCCGTTGCTGGGAAGTATTGATACGGGTGTGAGTGCGGATAGTCCTTATTTGAATTACGCGAATATCAAGAAGGGCCGCGATTATGTGGGCGGGGATGATAATCCGTTGCTGAAGCGTGGGGAAGGTAGCGAGCACGGTACTTTTATGTTGGGGATTATTGATGCGATTAATAAGACTGCGCCGAAGTGGGTGGGAAGGGCGATCGATTCTGGGAGATGGGCGGATTCTTTGGTAGAGTTTGTGGATGCTGCGAAGGCTTCTGGACAGAAAAATGCGATCGCCAATCTCAGTTTGGATTTGACTCAGAAGAATGCTGACGAGAGTGTGACGACGCGCTATGAGTTGACTCCGCAAGAAAGAAGTGCGATCGAATATGCGCGGCAAAATGGGGTCATGCTGGTAGTGGCGGCGGGTAATGATGGCGGTGTGATGTCCGTTTTGGGCCAAGCTTCTCAGGAATTTGACAATATTTTTACTGTTGGGGCTGGGGATATTAACGGGCGATCGATCTATTCTAGTTATGGCCGCGGTTTGGATATTGTGGCGGATGGCGGCACGACTGAACACCCTGGTTTATCGACTGTGGGAAATGATTTGGGTACGATGGCGGGGACTTCGGTAGCGACTGCGAAAGTTGCGGGGGCGGCTTCTTTGGTTTGGGCGGCAAATCCTGCTTTGAACTATCGCCAAGTGATGGAGATTTTGAAGTCTACGGCGAGGGATTTGGGGCCGGTTGGATGGGATGATGAGACGGGTTTTGGGTTTTTGAATACGTTGGCTGCGGTGGATTTGGCGAAGAAGACTACGCCGGAAGTCTACGAAATTCCGGCAACAGTTGTTCCTGATACTTGGAGCGGCGAAGGAAAGGTAACGCCTGGGGAACGTGCGGTTGCTGTACCCCTGTGGCCAAATATCGAAGCAGTAAACTTTTCTGGTTCGGTAATGGCAACGATTGGTGCAAATGTGCGATCGGGGCCTAGAACTAGCTTTGGGAGAGTCGGCACATATGGCTATAAAACTACTCTTCAATTTAGCGGTTGGACTTATGGAGAGCGCATTCCTGACGTTCAGCTAGGAACTCCCGATGAGCGCTGGTATCGGATTGCTGGCACGAATAACTGGATAGCGAGCGCACTTATTAACGGGAATGCTCCCGGTTCTACTCCGTTACCACCTATACCAACACCAACACCAACACCAACACCAACTCCAACACCAACACCAACACCAACTCCGCAAGTTCCAATTAACTCTAATTCAGCTAACTACCGGAATGGGGCGGTTAATCCTTTTGCCTACCGCTGGCAGGGGCAATGCACTTGGTATGCCTATGGACGGATGCTGGAAACAGGATTGTTACCCCCAGATGTCAAGAAAAATGCTTTGTTCCTGGGTAATGCTGGGCTGTGGAGGAACGATGCTTTGAAGGTAGGTTTGCCTGTTACTTCTACACCAACTGCTGGGGCGCGGGGTTTAGTCGTTTGGCCGCCGAATACTAAAGGGGCTGGAAGTGTGGGTCACGTTGCCTTTTTGGAAGAGGTTTATCCCGATGGACGGGTTCGGATTACTGAGGCAAATTGGCCGACCGGTAGTGGAATTAAGGAACGAATTCTGACGCCGGCTCAATATGCTGGAGTGTCGTTTGTCCGACTGGAAAATGCTCAGACTAATTCCTATAATGCACCTCCGGCAAAGCCTGGACAGCAGCGGCAGTATGTTGTGCGTAGTGGGGATACGTTATCGGCGATCGCTCTGCGAGAACTGGGTAATGCTAACCGTTGGACGGAGATTAAGAAAGTTGATGGTAGTACATTTACCGCAGCGGAAGCACAATCGATCAAACCAGGACAATCGATTTATTTGCCTGTGAGTTATCAACCAGGGCCGGGTGTTGCCGTTACTCCGAAACCATCCTCTAAGCCTGATGAGTCTAGCGATGAAGACTATAACTATAATGATAAGTTTGAATACGACGATAGTGGTGAAAATATCAAGAGTCGGTCGCGTGACTGGAAACTAAATGCGGTATATGACCACATTAAGGAATACGTTCCTGAGTATATTAAGGGACTGGCAGAAGCTGCTCTTAATGATATCGGTTCTGACTTCAACAGTATTCTTGAGGAAACTAAAAAATTTCCTAATGTTGATTGGGGAAGGCTGATTAAAAAGATATTCGATGTTGTAGTTGTTAAAGTCCTTGGTAGAACGGCGCCTGGTCGTGCAATCTTAGCTGCAATGCAGCTAGTTGGGATAGATAAATCTCCAAGTGAGATATTAGCCAGTCTTTGGAACTTAGCATCTAATCCTGGTAAACTCTTGAGCTTAATTGGAAATACAGGTCAAAATATCTGGAATTTCATTTTAAATCCTCTAAAAGCATGGGAAGAGACGAAGCAGCTTGTTGAGAATGCGGCGAAAGCTGTTCAGGAAATATTGAATACTATTGATACCCTAAAAAAGGGTGTAGAGAACCTACCAAGTAAAATCAATAATGCTGAAACTGAAGCAGACTTAGATAAAATAGGAGAAGATTTTGTTGAAAGCAGTACAGGCCCATTTTTGAGTTTGCTTGCTGGCATAGTCACCGGACCAATAAAGCGTAAGGCTGTCCAACGTAACTGGTTTCAAAACCAAAAACAGGACAATAAAAAGAAGCGTCAAAATAAAAGTAGAATTCAAAGAAAAGGGGATGTTCTTAGAGACATAACACAAGGTAAGCGCCTATCTACTACAGATAAGGACTTTCTCCGAAGAGATGCCAGGGACATTTGGGAACAGGTAACTGGTCGTGCTGCCAGTCCTAATCAAGTTCATCATCGTATTCCTCTAGAGTGGTCGCATATAAGAAGAGGGGATGACCCTAATGCTTTGAGCAATTTGAAGTCAGTTGACCCTAAGAATCACCAGTCTATAACTAATGAATGGAATTCGTGGCGTAAAGCTTTGACCGGAAACCCAACATCTGAGCAAGTCGAAAGTAAAGCTAAAGAAATTGACCTGAAGTATGGTCAATTCATGAAACCTGCCAAGTAAAAAGAGGAAGAGACATGAAAATTAAAGAAGAAGTGATTTCACTACTTTATAACGTATTGGCATTAAAAGAACAATCACCTCCAAGTGGAACTAACGAGACTGAGATATTGGGGTTTGCCATTCAGAATAATCTGGATGTTCCCCCAGACCTTAAAGCTTGGCTTTGCATATGTAATGGTTCATATATTGGAGGAGGTCTTTTTGGGGTTCATACTTTGGAACGATGGCTGGATGTAGATTCATTTTATGAACTTTATCCAAGCTGGAAGAAACAAGGATGGATTCCTATTGCTGGAGATGGATGTGGCAATTATTATGTATTAGGAAAACACTCCTGTAAAGTTTCAGGTCATCCAGTTTTTTTCATCGATACTCATGAAGATGCTGATTGTTTGGCATATGTAGTTGCATCTGGGCTATGGCAATTCCTGCGCTTTGTGCTTCGGCAAGAAATTGGTGAAGATTATTGGCCTTTTAACAAACAAAAAGTTCTTGAACAAGACCCAATGATTGAAAAATGTCAGGAGGCCTTACTGCCGTGGGAATACTCAAGTTAGATATGGATGTGATCGCCCTTTTGAGATTGCAGATGCCCGATCGCCCTTTCCTCCTCTTTATCAAAAAAGGGCGATCTATCTCCTCAACTCAACATCCGTCCGATCGCCCTTTTGGTTACGAATGTTTTTGCAGGAAAGGGCGATCGACCTTCATGTATACCAGATGCCAAACCTGCGATCGCCCTTTTGGAATAAGTCAAAAAGTGCGATCGCTTGTTTGGGATGGAGAGGGCGATCGTTGGCAATCTCTACCAATTAATTACAGTTAAACTTGTTACCTTTGCAAACTCTCGATCGGCTGTCACCAAAGTTGCTGAATTTTGGATTGCCATTGCTGCAATAACCGCATCCGGCAGTTTCAAGCGATGTTGCTGGCGAATTTCAATGATTTTGTCAATCAAAACAGCATCCATCGCCCCTAAACCAAGAACCTCCACTCGTTGCAGAAACTGCTCAAAAATCTGACGATCGTCTTTAGTCAGCCCCGGAAACACCAGAAACTCAATTTGGCTAATTATTGAAACTCCCAGCCAATCGGCATCTTTAAGTAATTCAATGAGTTGAATATTCCCTTGAAGCAAAGCAACGATCGCATTCGTATCCAACACATAGCGATTACCACTCATCGCGTAGATTCCTCTGCATTGTTACTGCATCTCCCCGCCAAGTTAATCGCCCTACCAAATCCGAAAAATCATAGCTGGGTTTCTGCTTACCCTCTGACGAAACCGGATTCAAAACAACTAAAATTTCCCGTTCTTTTAGCAATCGTAATCCAGCCAGAATCACTTCAGAAGCAGATGAGTACCTACCGTTTTTGACTGTTGATTGAACAAACTGCTCTAGTTCAGGAGTTAAGGATATATTCATGATGTTGAGTCACCTATTTGAGTCAACTACTACCCTCCATAATAACAAAAATTATCCAATTTTGTTATTTAACATTTTTGGCTATGGGAAGATGGCGCGATCGCCCTTCATCTATACCAGATGCCAAACCAGCGATCGCCCTTTTGGAAGGAGTCAAAACGTGCGATCGCTCTTTCCAGCCCAAAATGGCGATCGCACAACACAACATAGTCAAACAGTATTTTAAGCAGAGGGAACGCTTGACAATAGAGAATTACTGCTGAATAATTTCAACAATCTTAGCGATCGCCTCGTTTAACTTTTCAGTTTTAAGCTGACCGGCTTTATAAAGTATAATTCCTCGATCTGCGGTAAACAAGCGATTAGGTCTAATGTTGCTAATTTGGTTAAGTCCGCCCTCGCTAAAATCACTACTTTCAAGAGTGATAGCATAGCGATCGGCGATCTTTTGGCTAGTAATCTGACAAAGAATTATATCGTCTCCTGCCAAAGTTGCGATTACTAGAGCCGGTCGGCGCTTGGCTTGTGTTAAATCTGAAAATGGGAATGGAACAACTACTACATCACCTTTTACAAATTCTGCCATGCTTCATCCTCTTCTAACTTTAACCAGTCTTTTTCCAAAGAAGATTCACTGAGCAGGCTTGCTTCTAACTTATCTTTATTGTATTTTAATTTGAGGAATTGCAGGAAATTCCAAACTTCTTCTAATATAAATTCTGGAATATTCTCTACTTCCTTAAGGAGTAATTCTTTAGCGTTCATCTCATTTACCTAGAAAAATATACTAATTGAGGTCATGCGTAACTCCTATCTATTATAGCATCCTTGAGATTAGCAGCTCATCGCGCAGATTCCTCTGCCTCCTCTGGCTCAACATCAGCAACTTTAGCCAATTATAGCAGGATCGCCTTGCTTGTAAGCGCAGATAAGCGATCGCCCTTTTGGAATAAGTCAAAAAGTGCGATTCCCTACGGGATAGCTTCGCACGCGCTTACTTCAACTCATTCTATTCTTCTACATTTTCAAATTCATCCATTTGCAATGTATACTGCAATGCCACCTGTAATCTTGATACATAATCTGCTGAAAGAGTGCCCATTTTTTTGATTAATCGCTCTCGATCTATCGCTACTATTTGATAGCAAAGCACGACTGAATCTTGTGGTAAACCACCTTCACCAGTCGGCAAAATAATTGTCCCTGGTATTTTAGCACGCCGCAGATTACTTGTTACGGGAACTACGATGACTGTTGTAGTAAAGCGGTCTAATGTATCTCGCTGTACAACAATGACTGGTCTAATTCCTGCTTGTTCTGAGCCTCTCGAAGGATTCAAATCAGCCAAATAAATATCTCCTAGCATCAGATTTTATCCAGTTGTTGAAGTCTCAGCATATAATCACTTAAGGCAACTTCTGCCAACTCTAAATCTTCTGCCGCAAACTCAGATTTTAGTACCGCAGCTTCCTCATCAGAAATGGCATCCCACTCTCGAAATAATTGCCTTTTTTTAGCAAATTTTTGATTTTGTTGAGTAGCTTGCTGTTTCTGGGCTAGATATTTCCCGATCGCCCGATCGAGTTCCTGTAACTCTAAAATTTCCAGCATTTCAAGCTGATTGACAATTTGGTTGAGGATTGCCTGTGACATCGGTTTTCACTTTTTGTGCTTGCCTACTTTGTCTATTATACAACTATTACCGTCAGTCGATTGGCGATCGCCCTTTTGGAATAAGTCAAAACGTGCGATCGCTCTTTACCCCTTTTTCTCAACCAAGGGATCTCGCCCTTTACCTCAAGCAATTGCAAAATCAGTCAACTTCCGGTCTTCATAATGGTAAAAAGCCAGCACAATATCTTTTTGAAAAACCCCTCGATCCAGCAAATCCTGAGTCACCCCCTCCTCAGTTTCATCTCGTTCAATCCAGAGTTTGCCCTCGAAAATTCGCAGATGCACGATAGTGCTGTGAACTCGCCGATCGCCATTCCATCCAAAACTAACCAGCAAATAATGGTCGCGATCGCTATCATAAACCGCCGACATATCGCTCTGCCCGAAACTAGGTTTATATCGGGCATATTCGTCGATTACTTCTCGCGCGATCGATCGATACTGAGTCAACTTTTCCATAGTACAATCTCCTCTAAGTCGGGATTGAAAACAATCAAAGGGAATTGTCGTTCTTTAACAAATTCCTGAATCGACGGACGCTGAAAAAAGTTTTCATAAGTGCGTTTCGGAATGGCAAGATATAGAGTACGATCGGGCTCCAGCCGTGCCATAAAACTCGAATATAGATAGTATTGTCCAACGGCTCGTTCGAGATCGGTCACTGGGGAAGGACTGATAAATACCTTCACCTCAACAGCAATTTTTCGCTCACTCCTCTCGGCGGCAATTAATTTTTCGGCTCCTAGATCCGCGTAAACAGTCAAGTCTTCAAATCTAATAGTGAAAGGATCGTGAGTAATTGTCCAGCCGTCTTTAATGAGAGCGGCTTTAACGACATTATGGTAGATATCTGTGGCATAAACTAGCTCAAAACACCCCTCTAATCTAGTATACACTGGTGCAATAGTGCAATACAAACTGAATATCTCGCCATTGCCCTTTATTTCGGAAGCGGAAATAAAAGGCGATCGCCTTTTTGGAATAAGTCAAAACGTGCGATCGCTTTTTGCCTATTTTTGGCTATATGGAAAGGGCGATTCACGCTCGGGATAGCTCCGCACGCGCGGTCTTGTCGATGGACAGGGGCGATCGCTATGAGTGGGATGGAAAGGTCGATCGCTTTTCTCGACCGAGGAATCTCGCTTTTTGGTTCGAGGAGGGGCGATCATTTTTCTAAGGAATGGAGCAAATTAATCGTAGAAAAACGGGTCAAAGCCTGTGTCCCTAGAACGTCAAAATATGATAAACTTAGTAAAAGCACTCGCCTTCAAGATATCCAAGCCATGAAGCTTATTTCTTTGTCAGCACATTTTGATGGGCAATCTATTCAGCTAGATGAACCCTATAAGCTTGAACCAAACATAAAACTAATTGTCACAGTCCTCCCGGAACAATTAGCAGAACGCGAAGCCTGGTTGTGGTTGTCAAGGCATCAACTAAACAATGCTTACAGTCAGGACGATGATTACCCGAGCAATGCAATTAAAACACTAAATCCTGACTATGCAGGAAGCTGATGTTGTTCTCACCCCAATACCCCAAGCTGACGGGACAACTAAAATCGTCCAGCCATCCTTCTGAGGGAACTCCCACCTTATAGAGATTTTTTAGTGTGGTGTTAGTACCCAACTAAATCAACAGGTTCCAGGTTTTGACGATATTATTTCCCCCTCTGACTCAGACTTTGCTGCCAGCGGTTTACGGTCTCAATCCTTGATTCGGTTAGGTTTCCTTGCTGTATTGCCTCGCAATCAAATTATCGGTTCTATTAGAGCTATTTCCTCAGAGCGACATCAACGCTTACTAAAAACTCTGAGTGATTATCTTGTGAATTAGAGAGCAGGGCGATCGCTCTTTTTTTCATGGAAAGGTCGATCGCCCTTTTTTTCATCGAAAGGTCGATCGCCCTCGATCGCTTTTTCACGGGCGAAGGGCGAGATCCTTTTTGATATAAGCGATCGCCCTCACAAAAACTCGCTATCTCCCAGACAAAGAACGTGCAAACTCTAAAACTTCTATCTGACGTTCGTCTGACAAACGTGCAACCATCGCAGCTAATAGCTCAGATACAGACAACCAATGCCTTTCTTTCGACTTCCAAACAACTAAAAACTGCTCGGTAGACAGAGTACACAAAGCTATCATTTCGCCAGAGCAATCGCTAAATTCTACTTCGTAATTTCCCTCATCATAACAATCTACAATAGCCCCTCTAACACCTAGGTGTAAATTAGATTCAGGCAATGTTACTAACAATTCGACTGCATCAAATAATTCTGGAAATAATTCTGGCACGATCGTGCTTACCTCCGAACGAATAGTGTTAAATGGGGTGCATCTGGTTTTTGAAGAGGGCGAAGCATGACCGCATATAAGTTATTAGTTATCATCTCATATTTACGGAGGTCATGCTTCGCCCCTACGGATATATTCGCTTGCATTGAGATACACCCGTTAAATGACTAATGACTGCTGACTAATGACTAATAACTAACAACTACCATTGCGGTTCGGAAGCCATTAAAGCAGTCGCATCTTCGCTCGGTAATGGCTTAGCAAAAAAATAACCTTGGCCGTATTCGCAGCCGATCGCCCTTAACCTAGCTAATTGCGCCGCCGTCTCCACACCCTCAGCAATCACATCCATTCCCAAAGCGTGGGCCAGGGTGACTATTGTTCGGACGATCGCCACATTCTCTCCCTCACCCAACTCCATCAGCCCGACAAACGACTTATCAACCTTCAAAGTATCCGTAGGAAACCGACTCAAATAACTCAACGACGAATAACCAGTGCCAAAATCATCAATTCCCAATTTGACATTTAAGGCTTTCATCTGCTTCAAAACCCCGATCGCCGATTCGACATCATCCATCACCACACTCTCAGTAATCTCCAACTTCAAACTCTCGGCACTCAAACCCGTTTCTGCCAAAATAGCCTGAATGCGATCGACCAAATCCGGCTGAGCAAACTGCTTCCCAGATAAATTTACACTCATAATCAAAGGGCGATCGAAATTAAACATTTCCTCCCACAGCCGCAACTGCCGGCAAGCTTCCTCCAGCACCCACTCACCAAGCTGCACAATTGCCCCCGTTTCCTCAGCCACCGGAATAAACTTGACCGGCGAAATCAAGCCCCGCTGGGGGTGCTGCCAGCGCACCAAAGCCTCAAACCCAATAATCCTCCCGCTAGCCAAAGACACAAAGGGCTGGTAGTGCAGCAAAAACTCCCGACGCTTCAGGGCCATCCGTAAATCTGTTTCCAACCGCAACCTCTCCAACGCCAAATCGTGCATCGAAGCATTAAACACCTGATACCTTCCCGTTCCCAAAGCCTTCGCCCGGTACATCGCCGTGTGGGCGTCTCGCAGCAAGTGTTCCGGCTGTTCCCGGGTGGTAGTAGTTGGTTCGCCTCCCACCGCAATTCCGATACTCGCCGTGACAAACACCTCCTGCCCTCTCACGTCAAAAGGCACAATTAAAGCTTGGTGAATGCGATCGGTCAAATCGATCGCATTCCCCAGATCGACATTCCTCGCCAAAATCGCAAAATCGTCACCCCCCACCCGCGCCACAGTATCCGCGCGAGCAATACTTGCCCTCAGCCTCCGCACCACGGCCATCAACAGTTCGTCCCCTACCAAATGACCTAGAGAATCATTAATTACCTTAAATCGGTCTAAATCAATAAACAGCACTGCAAACAGATAGCTGTGGTGGCCTTTATTGTGGGCGATCGCCCGCCCCAAACATTCCACAAACAAATCCCGGTTCGGCAAACCCGTCAGACAGTCGTGAAAAGCATCGTAAAGCTTCCTGTAAGCGCTGACGCCCACACCAGTCACCACCAAACCCAAAGCCGGCGACACCAGCGGCACCCACCCACCCTCAATAAAAATCGCAAAACTAATTCCCAACAGCCCCATCAACAGCGCACCCCCAACCAATGCTGCCCTCGCCGGGTGCACAATCCGCCAAGCCACAACCCCGCCAAGCACAGCCCAAGAAGCGTTCCACAAAATTTCCGCCCATTGCGGCCAGATCCAAAACAGCGATCGCCCCTCCAAAACGGCACTCAATATTTGGCTGAGCATTTGGGCGTGCAGGATCACCCCCGGCATTTTCGGAGTTTGTTTTTGAACCGGACTGTAGGGCGTCAGAAACACGTCTCTGGTACTAGGTGCTGTCGTTCCGATCAGCACAATTTTGTCCTTTATCCAGGTTGGGTCAATTTCCCCCTTCAATACCTGCGACATACTGACTTGTCGCGCTACATTATTGGCAGAACGGTATTTGAGCAGAATTTGGTAGCCTCTGGCATCAAGATTTGCATAGCCGCCGCTGTCAGATTTTAAAGGCACAAATTCTGCTTTGCCCCAGTTGATTTGGTGGGGATGGACAGGGCTATCTGTGGGCTGCACGCTGTTTTTGAGATACAGCAAAGCCAGTTGCAGAGAAAACGACGAAACAGTAGTCTTGTTTGCTTGCGAGACTGAGAGTAAATGGCGGCGCACCACGCCGTCAGCGTCGAGCACGAAGTCGTTAAAACCGATTCGATCGCGCGGTATTCCTTGGGGCGCCGGGACTCCCGGACTTTCTGCATCGCTCATTTTGGCGATCGCCACTACATTCGGTGCTTTCAGCTTGACCAGCAATTCTTCGTGTCCCGGTGGTTGCGGCAAATCTCGGTACAAGTCCAAACCGATGACTTTTGGCTGGTACTTTTGCAATTTTGTCAAGGTTTGGGCGATCGCACCGTCGGAAACCGGAAATCTCCCCAAAGCTTGAATATCTGCCTCGGAAATTCCCACTATCAGCAGCCTCGGATCCCTGCCCGCATCGGGCTGCAAGCGTACTAACGAGTCAAAACTGCCCAATTCCCAGCTTTGCAGCCATCCCAACCGTTGAACTCCCAGATTCAGCAGCGTTACAGTAGCACCCGCCAGCATTGCAGGCAAAATTCTGACCCGGCGGCCTGGAGAACTCAGATCGAGGCCAGTGGCGACAGACAGTACAGAACGAAGATTTCGAGAGAATTTGGGAGTCACAGAAAAAATATATGGGTGCAAATTCGCTTCGCACAAGTCTGTTCCACAGAATTGAGCTTATTATGAGATTGAGTGTAATTTTTTCAGAAATTGTGCCGAAACCGAGTTTATTTAAGTTAATTACTCGATTTTGCCAAGTATTTCGGGAGGGGAAACCGGGTTGTTGAAGATTTGCCGACAAGTCCTGTTTTTTATTCCCCTGTTTCCCTAAATTCCCACAAGCGTTAAAATTTAGTCGATCGAAGTTTCAGGATATTTTTGAGATTATGGCGAATCAACTTCCGATTCCGGTGATTGTTAACGGTGCTGGTGGCAAGATGGGCCGCGAAGTAATTAAGGCGATCGCAAATGCTGATGACATGACTTTATTTGGGGCTGTAGACCGTTCTCCTGAGTGCCTCAACGCCGATGCGGGGGAATTAGCCGGATGCGGCCCGTTAGAAGTTCCGGTAACAGACGACTTGCAAGGAATGCTGGTATTAGCATCTCAGGAAAAGCAATTAGGCGTGATGGTAGATTTTACGCACCCTTCGTCTGTTTATGAAAATGTGCGATCGGCTATAGCTTATGGTATACGCCCGGTAGTTGGGACTACAGGATTGAGCAGCAAGCAAATTGATAACTTAGGTGAATTCGCTGACAAAGCCAGCATCGGCTGTTTGATTATACCCAATTTCTCGATCGGCATGGTTTTGCTACAACAAGCAGCCGTCACCGCATCTCAGTATTTTGAACACGTAGAAATTATCGAGCTGCACCACAATCAAAAAGCCGACGCTCCCAGTGGCACGGCGATTCAAACTGCTCAAATGCTAGCAGAATTGGGAAAAACTTTCAATGTGCCAGAAGTTGAGGAAACCGAAAAAATAGCGGGAGCTCGTGGTTCGGTGGCCGATGAAGGGATTCGGATTCACAGCATCCGTTTGCCCGGTTTAATTGCTCATCAAGAGGTAATTTTTGGCGGTGCAGGCCAAGTTTATACTTTACGACACGATACGAGCGATCGGGCTTGTTATATGCCGGGAGTTTTGTTATCGGTGCGAAAAGTGCTGGAATTGCGATCGCTCGTTTACGGATTGGAAAAAATACTCTAGGGAATAGGGAATGGGGGATTGGGAATTGGGGATTGGTAATAGAGGGGTGTAGATATGGCAAGACCTGATTTTGAGGATTTGGATGTTTACAAATTGGCTGAAAAGCTAGCAAATGAGGTTTGGTTTATTGTCAAACAATGGGATTATTTCACGAAAGATACTATGGGCAACCAAATTGTACGAGCCGCCGATAGTGTTTGTGCTAATATCGCAGAAGGACGCGGCAGGTACAATCATCAAGACAATCGGCGTTTTGTTAAAATTGCCAGAGGCTCTTTGTATGAAACAATCAGTTGGTTGAGATTGGCATATGCCCGAAAGTTGTTAGCAGATGAACAAGTCATAAAAATTCAACCAATAATCGATGAATTGCCACCAAAACTCAATGCTTATCTAAACTCAATTGGTGGTAAAAAAGATCGAATAAGTGATGAAAAAATTGAGATAGATCGCCAATAAAAAATCTCCCCATTCCCCATTCCCCATTCCCCATTCCCCATTCCCCATTCCCCATTCCCCATTCCCCATTCCCCATTCCCCATTCCCCATTCCCCATTCCCCATT
>NZ_JAEQCE010000183.1:0-4148 GCF_020738665.1 Microcoleus sp. PH2017_08_TRC_O_A | reverse complement strand
CATTCGACTCATCCATGTTCGTTTATTTTCGGCAAAGAATAGGAGTCAACCCGAGGAAATAAAATCAATGAAAAAATGGTCAAAGACCAGACCCAAGTATCAGGAGAAGAAGTAGAAAAAAAGTAATCAGATTGGAGTGAACCCAAAAATCAAGGAAAATTAATATTAGATGCAACCTGTGCGCCAGCCGACATTAAATATCCGACCGACTTAGGGAGAACATACTGAAAAAATCATAGATAGTCTACACAATCAAACTAAATCACCCGTAAAAAAAAGCCTCTTGACATATCGAAACAGAGCCAGAAAAGAATACCTAACCATAGCAAAATAAAAAAAGCCACGACGAAAATCAAGAAGAAAAGCCATTAAAAAACAACTGCAATACATCCAAATAAATTTGGCTAGTATAGAGCGAATGGGTGAGCTAAAGTTATTAACCAAATCTCATTATAGAATGCTGTTAGTAGTTACAGAAGTCTACTGCCAACAGTTGTTAATGTACGAAAAGAAAGAACATAGTATTCCCGACAGAATAGTAAGTTTAACGCAACCACAGATCCGCCCGCTCCGTGAGAGGGAAAGCTGAATGGGTACGTATTTTTAGACCGAATTAGTTGGGATAACTTCAACGAATCAGGAGACTTAAAAATACAAGTAGAAGCATTTAAACAATTCACCGGATTTTACCCTGAATCAATTCATGTAGATCGGATATATAGCCTTTCTCAAAAAGATGAGGTATAACTGGCAGATCGTATAACCGCTTAGACTAAGAGGGCTCGCATCCCAACAACGTACCTCATCTTTCTGAGAACCGCTATATCGAACAGAAGAAAATAGAGTTTGGTGCAAAGAACTCGGCATCAGAATGAGCGGTGTCCGTCTAGGAAGACCTCCCAAAAATCTGAGCAAATCAATAAAAAAACAAGCTCAATCAGACGATCTGGTGATGAATCTTTCTGCCAGGGTACGGCAGGCTTTTTGGCTTTTTTTCTGTCTATTTCATAACAAAAACCTTTTTTGATGTTTTTTGGCTTAAATCATTGGTAAAAGCTATGTTTTGCCATCATAAAATTAACACCACTTATATTGTCGAGGCGATCTCAAATTCACTCATCTTTCTAAATGCTGTTTTCTGACTTTTTCAGCAAGCCCTAATTATGCGATCGCCACCCCTTGACAGGTCAAGACAGTATCTACGGAGATTATGTACGCGATTTAAATCGGCGTTTAAATTGCCCAATCATCTATTGCAATTGATTTGGATCGATTCCCATTGCTCGGAGTTGAGCTTCTAAGGCTTGCGATCGCGATCGTTCTTGCTCGAGCAAAGTTTCAGCCTCAGTCGCCCGTTCCTCTGCTTGTTGTCGCAGTTGCTCTGCTTCAGTCGCTTGTGCTTCCGCTTGGCGCCGCAGTTGAGCGAGTTCCACAAAACTCATAAATGCTTCTCCGTTTGGCCCGAACATTTCGAGTCCGGTTTCAGATAATTGGAACCGCACGCCCAATCTCGGACTGATCCAACCGTCTATTTGTTCGATCGCCTCTAACTCTTCCTCAACCCGCTGCCATCCTGTCAATTCTAATGTTTGTGGGTCGTACAAATAGTATTCTTCCACACCGTAACGTTCGTAAAATTTGAACTTTTGAATCATCGGAGCAGGCCGATTTCCCGGCGACCAAATTTCAAACACGACTTGCGGCGGAATATTATCTTCATTCCACTGTTGATAGGAACCTCGATATCCTTTTGGTCTACCAAAAACTACCATCACATCTGGTGCTTGGCAAAGTTTATTATTTCTTTCAACGGGATACCAAAGCAAGTCGCCGGCTACGAAAACATTCGGGTCATTCGCAAACAATAGTTCGGAATTTTCCTTAATCCAAACGATTAATCGAAACTGCTCAGTATTGTCTGACATTGGTTCTCCGTTATCGTCAGGGTATACGATGTTTTGTTGGTCGGGAGATTGCAGTTGTCTAACCATTGCTGTTTTCCCAAATTTGCTAATGATTTTATATTATAGACGCACTGCGGGCGATCGTATTTTCCAAGATTTATCGATAATTTTCAGTGTTTGTGGTCGTAGGGTGCGGATCCATGAAAAATCCCTAAATTATAGCCTTTCTCGGAAAGATGAGGTATGACTGACAGCTTATATAACCATTTAAACGTATAGGGCCCAAGCCCAACAACGTACCCCATACAACTACTAATAAAAATAATGTGGAACGGGCATCTTGCCCGTTCCAAAATTTACCCAAAATCCCGAACAACTTAACTGCTAAAAAGAAATAATCAAGTAACCATTCTGGAATTTAGCACCTGTGACAGATTTTCCAGTTAGCGCCGGAGGAAGCAAGATATTGCGCCGCTGATCGCCCGCTTCGATCGTCACTTCCGGCCCGGATTGAATCAATTTAATTTCTTTCTTGTCAAACCCAGGCAAAAACAAACTAACTAGACGCTGTGCAGTGTTGATGTTAATCGGTTTAGGAGCTTTCCCAGCTTCAGAAAAATCTGGCAAAGCATCAATTAACGGCTGCCAATTATTATCGCTGTGGGCCGGCACAGAAACTGCTGTCAAAGGATCGAAATCAGCAGCAATCGTTTCTGTAAGCGGTGCTTGATTGACAATCACACCGCCGACAGTTAAACCAATTTGTTGAGAACTTCCCCACAAATAGCGCGCAGTGCCGATCGCACTTGCATCCCCAGTCGTCACCAAATAAGCGGCCGTGCGGTTCGGATCTGCCAGCGCTTCCTTACCCTTATCCAACAGATTATCGACTTGCTTGGTAGATTGAAAAGCATTGTCTCCCGACATATCCACCGTCAACACGGTACTGACAACCGGTTGAATAAAAGGCGACAAAGCTTTCCCCAAATCCGAATCTACCAACGCTTGGCGGAAGCGACGGATGTACCAGCTCAAAATTTCCGGCATTCCCAACATCCGCAGCGTATCCATGCCGCCGCTGCCGTCATACACAATGACATCGTATTGTTTGCTGTCGTCGTATTCCCGAAGTTCGTTCAACGCCAGCGCGCTGTCCATCCCCGGTAACACTCCCAATTCTTGCCCGTAAATCTGCTTGAAAAACGGAGTGCGGACATATTGAGCTTCTAGTTGTTTAATTTCGTCCCACCTGCGTTCTAGCAGCGGCGCGCTGTTCACCTGAACTGCTTTGAAGTTGGGGGCGATTTCCTGTGGCGTGGGAGTCAGGGGAACCCCTAGCAGAATACCCAATGCAGGCCCCGGATCTTGGCCGAGTAGCAGAACTCGCTTGCCTTGAGCCGCATATTTTTTAGCTGTTGCGATCGCGATCGTGCTGCGGCCAGTGCCGCCTTTGCCCAAAAATGTCAAAATCAAAGCCATTTTCTGTTCTCAGTGCCAAAGCTTACTACTTAACATTTAAGCGCAACCTTCAGCCAGAGTTGTCAGTTGTCAGTGGGTAGTTGTCAGTGGTTAGTGGGCTGTGGGCTGTGGGCAGTAGGTAGTTGTTCTTTCTGATTCCTGATGTGTGAGTTGTTAGCTGCTACCAATAACAACTGACAACTGACAACTAACAACTGCCCACTGCCCACTGACAACGGCCTTCTACTAAACGGCTTCTAGCTCATCTTCAAAGAACCAAGTCGCAAAACCGTCAAACTTGACAACCACGCCTACTCCGCTGCCATCAACCATTCTGAATCCGTCAACAGTGCCTACTGGATTTTCCTTTATCTTGCCCACCATATTTGCAGGTATCCGATCTCTGAGACGGCGTACCTTAACTCTCTGACCTACTTCTATTGCCACTGAAATTGTTCTCCTGCTCTACATAACTTATATACAAGCGTTCATTTTACAGTTTGGCGGTCTCGATCGAGCAGCAACACCACCGGGCCCGATCGCCCGCCATGATTTTCCAGCGAAATTTTCGATCAAATTTCCCTAAAAGACGGTATTATAAAACTTTATTAAGTTTGTAAGCAGTAGTAAGCAATAGTAGTATCATATAGTCAAAATGGTCAACTGAGAGAATTATTGCGATCGTCCAAAAATGGAGAGTCTGAATGCAACTAGCAGAGAGGCACATCATTAAATCCACCGAGAATCGTTTTGTTGAAATTGACGAATTAGCCTTTAAATCCAAAA
>NZ_JAEQCE010000182.1:0-3349 GCF_020738665.1 Microcoleus sp. PH2017_08_TRC_O_A | reverse complement strand
ATGCCAAATAATCGCATTCTTTCCAAAATCTATGTTGTTTGTTAATTACGTGTTTTTCTACGAGCTGCATTTGACTCGACATGAGTAAATGTATTGTGCCTTGTATTATATACGAGTTCCTGCGAGCGTCAACATGGCAGGTAAAAAATTATAATCAGTCCAAATGCAGATTTCTCTGACGCAAGACGCCCACATCTGTAATCCAATGGCACGGGGGCAAAAACAAATTGAACCAGGGGCAAATAGTCTCGCGCCGCCACAATTTGCTCAAAAAGCTACCCAAATAGTCAAGGATGGGTAGCTTTGTCCATAAATTAAGTTACAGTTTCAAACCCCGCAAGGCGTGCTGACTTTTAGCTCTACAGGAGTAGTTATGCAACTGCAAACAGATATTCGTAGTCGGCAACCGCAAGCAACGCTAGCCAGCGCCGCGAGTGCCTTGGACTGGGCAAAATTTGGCTGCGCCGTACCTGCACCAAAATTGGCTCCTTCGATGTGGGTCAAATTGTTCAATCCGCCAACAGCATTCAGTTTTGACGAAGCGTGGTTGTTGTGTCAGTGCTCCGACCAAAAGTGGCTGGCTTGGATTCCTGATTATGGGGAAATTTTGCTGAGTACGAATGAATTTTGCGCTACTTAGGATCGCAAATTAAATAACTTACAATTTTAATTGTTATTGTGGGATGGGCGTCCCGCCCGTCGTTTTTGGACGGGCGGGACGCCCATCCCACAAACCTGTCGAAGTTATTTAATTCTCATTCCTTAATCGAAAATTATAGTTTGAAATCTATATCCTTCAGGTTTCACAGCATATTTTTGGAAAAAACCAGGTTTCTGCATTATCTCGTTTGTAGTGAGGAATGCGAGTCCTCAGAAATTAAGAAGGACTGAAGTCCTCACTACAAACTAATTCATTGACATTTTGCCAACAAAAAGAGCAATAGAAAACTATTGCTCTTTTTGTGTAAAAACACTTTCTAGTTTTTGTCTTCAGACAGCGGAACTTACTCGCTTATTTGCAAACTGCACGGTTATTTGCATTTCTGACAATCGTGCCTACTTTGCCATTAATCTGAATCGGGTTCTTGGTGCTGGCCCGGATCAAGCGGGGCTGTTTACCCAGACATTCTCTGATTGATTCTGACCAGGTGGTGAGAGCGCGGGTGTATTCTGTACGAGTCGCGGGCGCGCGAAACTGCTCGGTAATTAGGTGATCTGTGGTGATGCTAGTGTCAGTAGCAACATTAGTAATAATTGGAAAGTCAAAGGCTTTGGGTAAAGTTCTTTCAGGAATTTTGCCCGGTACTGTTTGGTAGTTCTTTGAGCCGCCTTTGTAGTCAATACCTGCTTGAGGGGCTGTTTGAGCGAAGGCAGGAATAGGCAAGCTGGCTACCAATACGGTGCAGCAACTCCAAAATAATTTCGATTTCATCCGATTCATCTCCTCAACTTTATGACGGTTAGCACTAATTAGGTAGGGACAAAAACATTAGCTTTAATTTATAAAAAATCTAATGCTAATGAACTTTTATCTTGGTTTTGACCCATCTAATTTATTACCATACATCTTCAAAAACGTACAAACTGGTTGGTCTGACAAACTGTAGAATGGTTTCAGTTGAGTGAGACATTTACACATCTGAAGTTGTTACAGCGTTGGGGACTCGATTTTACCAGAATGATTCATTTTCGATCGATGTCATTGGAACTTTATCAAATTTTGTCTCAGATATCAAGTTTTGTCGATCGCCTGTGGCGTTTTAACACTGGTTGACGGCTCGATCGCCCTTTGAGTGTTATGCGCTATACCAGCGGAAGAAAGATGCTAGAGTGCATCAATGGGCGTTTGAGTATTTTCAGGCGACAATAGACAGAGAAGGGGCTTGAAAATAGGTGATTTTAGTGGAAGATAGTAAATTTATCGACGTATCGGAAATCATGGGTGTTCCCGCGGCTCCTGCGGGCTACAAGTCGGGCTTTGTGGGTATTATCGGGCGCCCGAATGTTGGCAAATCCACCCTGATGAATCAGTTGGTAGGACAGAAAATTGCCATTACTTCGCCGGTGTCTCAGACGACGCGCAACAGGCTGCGGGGCATCCTGACGACGCCGGAAGCACAAATTATTTTTGTCGATACTCCCGGAATTCACAAGCCGCATCACCAACTGGGTAAGGTTTTGGTGCAGAATGCGCGCGCGGCGATTCAGTCGGTGGATGTGGTGCTGTTTGTGGTGGATGGTTCGGTGGAGTCGGGTGGGGGCGATCGATATATTATCGAAATTCTCAGCAATTGCAAAATTCCAGTGATTTTGGGGATGAATAAGCTGGACGAACAACCGGAGGATTCCGTGTTGATCGATCGCACCTACGAGCAAATTGTCAATCCTCAGTGGCCAGTGGTCAAGTTTTCGGCTCTCACGGGCGAGGGTGTCGAGCCACTGCAACAATTGTTAATCGAACATTTGGAGGTTGGGCCTTACTATTATCCGCCAGATTTGGTGACTGACCAGCCGGAACGGTTTATTATGGGCGAGTTGATTCGGGAACAGATTTTGCTGCTGACGCGGGAAGAAGTGCCGCATTCTGTAGCAATCGCGATCGACATTGTTCAAGAAGAAGCGAAGATTACCCGCATTCTGGCGACGATTCACGTCGAGCGGGATTCCCAAAAAGGTATTTTAATCGGTAAAAGCGGCAGTATGCTCAAGTCGATCGGCAGTGCGGCCCGGGAACAGATTCAAAAGTTAATTGAAGGTAAAGTATATTTGGAGTTATTTGTCAAGGTGCAGCCGAAATGGCGGCAGTCCCGCACCCGTTTGGCCGAATTGGGCTATCGCGTGGAAGAGTAAAATTTTAGTGGTTTGCGGGATGTTCGCGATTATACTGAAAGTGGCGGCTGGTGGTAGCGATCGGGTGATTCGGGGGTTTTGTGAGGAGTTGGGGATTGAGGTGCCTTTATAACTTAGGCAATAAAAAATAATATTTTGCTAACTTGTTAACAACACTCAAAAAAAGTGAACACCATGCTTAACCTCTCCCATAGCCGTCCCCTGAATCAATTTCAACAGGAAGCTCCTGAGTTGCTTCATCAGTTTGAAACAGATAAAACACCAATAGTAATTACCATTAATGGTAAAGCGGTTGCTGTGCTTCAGGATGCGGAAAGTTATGAAAAACTACTTAATCGGTTAGAAATTCTTGAAACTCTTGCAGGTATTCGTCAAAGCTTAGGGGAATTTGATCAAGGTAAAGGGGTTTCTATTCATCAAGCTTTTGAAGAGCTTCAAAAAAAATATGACCTACCGAGTTGAGATATCTCCTACTGCTATTCATGACATAGAAAATATA
>NZ_JAEQCE010000026.1:0-116570 GCF_020738665.1 Microcoleus sp. PH2017_08_TRC_O_A | reverse complement strand
TCTTGAAGGAGTCAGTAGAGGCGCTTTGATTTCGCCTTTGAAAGTTCGCATTTGGACTCTTCAAGAATCCCCGTCCCGGAGCGGGCTGGGGAGTATCAATTGTAGACGAATTCGGCATAAAAACAACCATTTCTAGGAAGGATTCTCACTTCTCGGATCTCGGCATAATCCAGATTAGAAGGCATTTGAATTTGAAAGTTCTTCAATCCGAACCAAGCCTTAACTTTTTGTCCGAGAGGGATAGAAATTCGACCATCAATCAACTTTTTACCAAGCGCCTGTTTCGGATAGGCAATTAAGTGAAGCCCGCCAGGAGTACGGTAATTTGGAAATTTCGGTCTAGATTCAAGCTTTCCTTCACGAAACAATTTAATCAATCCTTTGAAAGATTTTACCGACTCACCGACAGCACCACAAGTCTGTTGAGCTGCTTGAGCGCATAAAGCTCCGTAATGAGGATTGCGTTTTAACTCGTTGATTACGTCAAACGGGCGGACAAAAATATGACCCTTAAAGTATGCTTGACGAACGTAGTAAACCGCACAGTTATGTAGTTTGTTTGACTCTTGACAAATATATTCTAGAACTGCTTTCAACTTTTGATCGGGCTTAATCAATACCTGCTGACATCCAAACACGCCAGTGACCTTGTTGATGTAATGTGTTGATTATACACTACCTGTCGATGGAGTCAATAGTCTTATGGCGAGTTTGTCAAAAAAAGATTTAGAGTATCGGCACGAGAGCAAGGCCGTCTCGCTGATCAATATGCACTTTGTTTTTATTCCCAAACGCCGTAAAGCCGTTCTGGTCGGCAAAATTGCAGAACGGCTGCAAGAAATTATTTTTGAGGTAGTCACGGAAAACAGGTGGAAAATTATTGCTTTGGAGATTATGCCGGATCACGTCCATTTATTGCTTAATATTAAGCCGACAGACTCCGCCAGTTTCGTCATGCAAAGAGTTAAGGGTAGGGCATCCAGTTACTTGAGGAAAGAGTTTCCCGAATTACTGAAATTACCTACATTGTGGACTCCTAGTTATTTTGTTGGCAGTGTTGGAAACGTTTCTACTGAAACTGTCAGGAAATATATCGAAGAACAAAGAAACAAATAATATAGAATGCTGGCAGCCTTAAGGCTGCAACTGCGTTTCATCCCCGGCTTAAAAGACCGGGGTTCTCACGCGACGCGCTATAGCAGGGGGAGAGTAGGAGAGGGAGAGGGGGAGAGCGGGAGAGTGGGAGAGTGGGAGAATTACCAAATAACGAATAACGAATAACCAATAACCAATAACTAATAACTAATGACTTAAAACAATCGATGCCAAGTCAATTCTTTTGTCGCTGCATTGAAATTCCAGCGCAACAATTGAGTTGCCGGTTTGCCGATAATTCCCGAAAGTCCGATCGCCTTTCTGGGAGATTCAGTTGCCAGGGCGATCGCACTTTCTACCTCGCAAATCCCCCAGCTTACCAAATTCTGCACTCCCGCCAACAGCGGCAGAGTTGTACCTGCCAAAGTAGCAGATTCCAGCGGCGAATGGTAATCCAATCTTACCCACGCCGTACCTTTTCTGACTTCCATTTGTCGGGAATCCCAAGGATAAACACCGTCAGGCAAACCCAAAGGAGCCAAAGCATCGCTTACCAAAAAAACGCCTGTGTCGTATCTGCCAGCACGCAGCAAAAAATCAATCATTGTCGGAGAAACGTGCTTGCCGTCAGCAATTAAACCGCATTTTACGCCCGGATAAACGATCGCCGCTCCTAACAAACCCGGTTCTCGATGATGCAAACTCGGCATCGCATTAAAAGCGTGAGTTACCATTGAAGCTCCCTGGGCAAATGCTTGCTGTGCTTGCTCTGCCGTCGCTTGGGAGTGTCCCAGACTGACGGCAATTCCCAAACTTTGCAAATAGGGAATGACTTCACCAGTGCTGTCTAACTCCGGCGCTAAAGTAATTATTTTGACAATATCCGCACAATCTCCTAGAACTAACTTGACATTTTCTATTGTTAGCGGTAGTAAAAACTCAACTGGGTGAGCTCCTCGCTTCTGGGGGTTGAGAAAAGGGCCTTCGAGGTGAACGCCGATTATTTCGGCACTTTGGGATTTATTGGTGGCAGGAGCAGCGGTTTTTGCAGTCCGCATATAATCAGCTATCGTCGAGAGCGATCGCCTAAACTTATCCAGAGAAGTTGTCACCAAAGTCGGCAAAAAAGCATCAACTCCCTGATACCATAAAAATTGACAAATTTTAGGTAAAACTTTAACATCCTTGCTTTCTAAATCTGGGAAAGCTAAACCGAGTGCTCCGTTAATCTGCAAGTCAACACCGCCCAGAGAAACCCAATCACCCGCAGCGTCGATCACTTGCAAATTGGGAGGAGCAATTCGTTTAAATACTTTGTCCATCGAACAAACTTCTTGAATGATGCCCGTGTTGTCAACAGCAAGCATCTGCAAATCCTTGCAACCGGGCAGGCGAGCATTGAGAATATCTGTAGGGGCGGCAGTTGGGGTTGTGGCTTCAGTCATCCGATTTTAGATTTTAGATTTTAGATTTTAGATTTTAGATTTGCTCGCCTCGATAAATCTGCGGGCTCTTGATGAGGATGTGGAGATTTTTGCTTTCTGCACTCTTGGCTTGTCACCAAATTGCTTTCGAGCATCAGTTTGGCTACAAAATATCTAAATTTTAGAACTCTTGCTCTCGTCAAATTTACCCCCCGCAAGTCCCCCCTTATTAAGGGGGGAAACAAGAATAATCTTACCCCCTCCCCGAACTCGCGGGGAGGGTTGGGGTGGGGTGCGTTGTATTTTTGCAAGAGATCTTTTAGTTAACGCCATAACTTAAAATTACCATTAATCTGAAATCTCACATCTGAAAATTGCATGAGTCAACCGACAGTTGGAATTATCATGGGCAGCGATTCGGATTTGCCTACCATGTCTGAAGCGATCGCAGTTTGCGAAGAATTCCACGTACCTTGCTCCGTAGCAATTGTCTCCGCCCACCGTACCCCGGATCGGATGGTGGAATATGCTCAAACCGCGCACCAACGAGGTTTGAAAGTAATTATCGCAGGTGCTGGGGGAGCGGCGCACCTTCCGGGTATGGTAGCATCTTTAACACCATTGCCGGTAATTGGTGTACCAGTAGCGAGCCGCCACCTCCAAGGCCTAGATTCGCTGTACTCGATCGTCCAAATGCCAGCCGGTATACCCGTAGCAACAGTGGCGATCGGCAATGCTAAAAATGCTGGCTTGCTGGCAATTCAAATATTAGCAGTTTCCCAGCCTCAATTGCTGGAGCGAATCCTGGATTACCGGAAAACTTTGTCCGAATCTGTAATGAAAAAACAAACTCAGCTAGAAGAGCTAGGCTATCAAAAATATCTCACTATGAACAAATAATCTCTAAGTGTTGTAGTACAATTGTGGGAAATTTTCGGGGTCTAGCTGAGCTGATAAGTTGTAAAAGCGTAAAAATGATGAAAATGAGTGTCGGAAAGAAAAAATCGAAACAAGTCAGGCGGGAGTCTTTGAATTTGCCAGCCCCTAACTTTTTGACAAAAGTCAGCAGGTTCAAGAAATTACAAAGGACGATCGCCCGCCTCAGTCCGAGTTGGCAAGCCTGTATACCAATAGCAGCAGTCATCTTCTTGATTTGGGGATATGCCGCAGTAGCCCAAACCCCTCCTGCTGCGCCAACCACCGAAGAGCAATTGGCCAGCCTCAAGGTAGGCATGGATACCATGTGGGTGATGGTGGCTGGGATGCTAGTGTTCTTTATGAACGCGGGTTTTGGGATGTTGGAAACAGGTTTCTGCCGCCAGAAAAATGCAGTTAACGTACTGTCAAAAAACCTGATTGTGTTTGCGCTTGCGACGATCGCATATTGGGCGATCGGCTTTGCGTTAATGTTCAGCAACGGTAACGGTTTTATCGGCAGCAGCGGCGGATATTTCCTGTTGAACGTGGCTGACAACAGCCCCGCTATGGGAGATGCTTATCAAGGCATTTTCAAATCCTTAAACTGGACGGGAGTCCCCCTGAATGCTAAATTCTTTTTCCAATTAGTTTTTGCGGGAACTGCTGCTACGATCGTTTCTGGGGCAGTTGCAGAGCGCATTAAATTCCTTGAATTTTTAATTTTCTGCTTGCTGTTAGTCGGAATTGCTTACCCGATTACCGGACACTGGATTTGGGGCGGCGGCTGGCTGCAAACAGCAGGTTTCTACGATTTTGCAGGTTCCGCAGTGGTTCACTCCGTAGGCGGTTGGGCTGCTTTGATGGGAGCGGCATTTCTCGGGCCGCGGATCGGCAAGTACCGCGACGGCGACACTGTGGCGATGCCGGGACACAATATGAGCATTGCCACCCTCGGCTGTTTGATTCTGTGGTTCGGTTGGTTCGGGTTCAATCCCGGTTCGACAATGGCTGTCGATCCAAATGCGATCGCCCACATTGCGCTCACCACCAACACCGCCGGTGCTTTCGGGGGAGTTGCTGCCACAATTACAGCTTGGCTTTACCTCGGAAAACCAGACTTGTCGATGATTATCAACGGCATCCTCGCTGGCTTAGTCGGGGTGACAGCGAGCTGCGCTTGGGTTAACATACCCAACTCTGCCATTATCGGCACGATCGCCGGCATCATGGTAGTTTTTGCAGTAACATTCTTCGACAACTTAAAAATTGACGACCCTGTAGGAGCAACTTCCGTTCACTTAGTCTGTGGCACCTGGGGAACTCTGGCAGTTGGCTTATTTGCTGACGGGCCCACAACGGGAATTTATACCGCTGGGCCGAAAGCGGGATTGTTTGTAGGCGGAGGTTTCGATCAACTAATACCGCAGTTGATCGGTATTATCTCTGTAGGCGGAATGACCGTGCTGCTGAGTACGATTTTTTGGTTGGCACTCAAAGCTTTGTTGGGTATCCGCGTTTCTGCTGTTGAGGAAGCTGAAGGTTTGGATATCGGCGAACATGGGATGGAAGCTTACACCGGGTTTGTGAAGGAAACTAGCTCTGGCAACAGAACAGAAAGCAGCTACGGCGGTTATTCTGGGGGGGGTGCGGACAGAACTACCAAACTTTAGAGCAAAACTCTCAAGCGTGGGACGATCGACTTTCTTCAGCTTTCTGGCCCTAGATGAGCGATTTGTACGTCCATCTAGGGCTTAATTGTGAAAAACCACAATCTGAAATCCCCCGCCCGCAGATACAGTCGCAGACGCACTCTTGAGTCTTTTAAACCAGGTCGATCGTTCTGGCATTCCTTGCTAAAATCTCGCAATTACGTTAACAAACTGGGTTTTTGCGTGCGGCTCAGCTTTAAAAAAAGCTACTTTAGAAAAGCTCTAAATCCTGATACAGTAAGTCATTCGGAATTCCTAAATCTAAAATCTAAAATCTAAAATCGCCTGATTTCTGCGCCAGAAAGCTTGGCAGTCAGATTTTTTATGGTAAAGTAGTGCCAAAAAGCAAAGTTCTGCATCGCCGTCACGCCCAACACAGCACACTGCTTGATTCTTACAAGAATTGAGGCGAAAATTGAACGGTAAAATTTGATGCAGCAATCAGTGCCAATTATTTCAGTATGGTGCCTGCAAATCGCTTGAGTTTATGGAGAAGTTTGGAGTAGTTAGCAGAAGTAGAACTCATAAATCCCTCTTGGGGATGGAAGTTAGCCGATCGAAAACTGTTCCGGTTTGGGCTTTGCTATCTCTGCTTACCAACGCGGTACTAATTGTCACAGTCGCTCAACTAATCGGTAGGGGAAACAACTTAACAGAAAGTTCCCCTGCTAGTGCTGCACTAACGCCGGAAAGCACTGAAGAACTAATTCGCTCTTCGACGACGGCGACAAACTCTACAAAAGTAGTGGCAGACTTGCCCCTTGCAGGGCCTCGACACAAATGGTCTTACCAGCAGTGGGTGACGCAGTTGGGCCGGGAAGCTGAGGCTGCCGCGGCAAATCGTCCCCCAAAACTGAGTGTTTTGGCTGGAGATTCTTTGAGTATGTGGTTTCCGACGAAGCTGTTACCGCCCGATCGCATTTGGCTGAATCAAGGGATTTCCGGCGAGACTTCCGTAGGTTTGCTGAAGCGATTGCAGTTGTTCGATCGCACTCTGCCCGATACGGTGTTTGTGATGATCGGGATTAACGATTTATTGCGGGGGGCCAGCGACGAAGGGATTTTGAACAACCAGCGACAGATTATCCGCGATTTGCGGTGGGCGCACCCGAAAGCACAAGTGGTGGTGCAGTCGATTTTGCCCCACAGCGGGGAACAGTCTACCTGGGAAAATCGCGATCGACTATTAGCGATTCCCAACAGTCGGATTCGCGCAATCAATCGGCGACTGAAAGAAATTGCTAGTTCCGAAAATGTTTCCTATCTGGATTTGCAGCCGTTGTTTGCGGATGCTGACGGCAATTTACCAACCCAACTCAGTACAGACGGCTTACACCTTAACGAGCGAGGTTATCTGGTTTGGCGATCGGCCTTGCAAATGTTCAGTCAAATGCAGTTGAAAAATTAATCAGTTGACTGTTGTCAGTTGGCAGTTGTCAGTTGGCAGTTGTCAGTAGTTAGAAGGATGAAGTCATATTCTCCCCCATTCTCCCCCTTCCAACACGGCTTACTCCGAAGTCAGGGGTAATGTCAAGTACCTGCGGATAGATTAAGAAAATATAATAGTTGAGCTTTTAGTATACAATGATACAGAATAACAGTTTGTACAAATGGTGCAATCCAAAAGGCAGAGAGTATGGGATTGAGAGTTGACAAATTTAGATGAGTCCGACTATACGAAGTCGGGGCTTGAGGATTGGGGAATTATCTATTAAAGATTCGTTCCGCTAAAACAGGGACTTAAAACCAAATTAACTATTGCATCTAAAATCCTCACATCTAAAATCGGCTCGGTCTTCCCTGCGAATTGCTGAGTATTAAAAGGTAAAAATAACGTGCTCAAAAAAAGTTTCACGATCGGCATCCTCGCACTGTGGCTGTTAAGTTGGCCGCTGATGAACAATGCCTTAGCTCAAGATGCTGCTCCCCCTGCGGCGGCGGCTGCTGCGGTGGCGGCAAATCCGATCGACACCGGCGATACAGCCTGGATGTTAATCTCCTCAGCACTGGTGTTGCTAATGACACCCGGACTAGCGTTTTTCTACGGAGGGCTGGTGCGATCGCGCAACGTCCTCAACACCATGATGATGAGCTTAGTCATGATGGGACTGATCGGCGTCACATGGACGCTGTGGGGTTACAGTTTGGCCTTTGACGTTTCCACTCCAGTTTCCGAAGGCTTTGGGAAAGGATTTGAAACCTTCATCGGCGGCTTCGACTGGATGTTCTTGAACAACGTCGCAGCCGACAAACCAGATCCGATCGGCTACGCACCGACAATACCGCACCAAGTATTCATGGTTTACCAGATGATGTTCGCCATCATCACTCCAGCATTGATTTCCGGGGCGATCGTCGAACGGGTAACATTCAAAACCTACTTCTGGTTCGTGCTGCTGTGGTCAACCTTCATCTACTCTCCTCTAGCCCACTGGGTTTGGGGTAGAGGCTGGCTGGGGGCGATGGGAGCATTAGACTTTGCAGGCGGCACAGTCGTACACATCAGTTCCGGCGTATCTGCGGTTGTCGCAGCTTGGGTAATCGGGCCCCGCAAAGACCACTTAAACAAGCCCCACACCCCCCACAACGTACCCTACGTCTTGCTGGGAATTGGGCTCCTGTGGTTCGGCTGGTTTGGCTTCAACGGCGGTAGCGCTTTAGGATCGGGTTCCTTAGCAACAGTGGCTTTTGTCACCACAATGATTTCAACCGCAGCCGGCGGTTTAACTTGGACAATCATCGAATGGGTGCTCAGAGGCAAACCGACAGCAGTCGGAATTGCCAGTGGTTTCCTAGCAGGATTGGTGGGAATCACACCAGCGGCGGGATACGTACTGCCAGTGGGGGCCCTGTTAATCGGATCGATAACTTCCGTTTGCTGCTTCTTCGCCGTTAGCTTGCGAGCTAAGCTGGGATTTGACGACTCTTTGGACACCTTCCCGGTTCACGGCGTCGGCGGAACTGTAGGCGCGCTTCTGACAGGCGTGTTTGCGACTAAAGCCGTTAACGCAGCCGGAAATGACGGGCTGTTTGCCGGAAATCCGGGGCTAATTGTGACACAGTTTGTAGGCGTTGTAGCTACTTACGTGTTTGCGGCTGCCGGTACTTTTGTCATCCTAAAAATTCTCGCGCAGTTTATGGAACTGCGAGTCGCCTCATCTGCTGAAGACCAAGGTTTGGATATCGGCCAACACGGGGAAGAAGCTTACGGTGAGGATTTTGCCGGCGGTTTCAGTTCCTTTGAATCTGGTTCTCCTTTCGCGCCGAAAAAGGTGGGCTGATTTTCAGGGTAAGTTCGATCATCGCGTAGAGATGCAGTTATGTGCGTCTCTACGCTTTTTTTTGTTTTATTTTGAACGAACCCATGAAAGTCGCGCCTCTGTTCGTTACTGAATTAAATAATACCAGTTTCAAAAGAGAATGTAACTTTATACAAGCCACTAAGGAATGAGAATTAAATAACTTATAATTTGATGGTTTTTGTGGGATGGGCGGGGGAGCCCGTCTCTAAAGGACGGGCTCCCCCGCCCATCCCACTTTCGTTGTGTAAATTATTTAATTTGCGATCCTAACCCTTATGCAGTAGTTCATTCCAATCTAAAATCTAAAATCTAAAATCTAAAATCGTATAATCCCGATCGCACCCAGGCCTTCTAAAATCAAAGGTAATTAACCTAGATTTGAACTCAGTACCGCATGGATACTAAAGCTTTTAAACGATCGCTCCAACAGTCTGAAAACTACCACCGCAAGGGTTTCGGACACGAAGCTGAGGTAGCTGGCGTAATGGAGACAGCTTATCAAAGCAGCCTGATCCAGCAAATTCGCGACAACAATTACAGGCTGCAACGCGGCGCCGTCACCATCCGGCTGGCTGAGGCTTTTGGCTTTTGCTGGGGAGTGGAACGCGCTGTGGCTATTGCTTACGAGACTCGCCAGCACTTCCCCTCGGAACGGATTTGGATTACTAATGAGATTATTCACAATCCTTCTGTGAACCAGCATTTGCGCGATATGGAAGTTGGTTTTATTGCTGTGGAAAAGGGGCAGAAAGATTTTTCTGTGGTGGATAGTGGCGATGTGGTAATCTTACCTGCTTTTGGGGCGAGCGTGCAAGAAATGCAGTTGCTGAACGATAGGGGTTGCAAGATTGTTGATACTACTTGTCCTTGGGTTTCTAAGGTTTGGAATACTGTTGAAAAACACAAGAAAAGGGATTATACTTCGATTATTCACGGTCAGTACAAGCACGAAGAAACTGTGGCAACGAGTTCTTTTGCTGATAAGTATTTGATTGTGCTGAATTTGCAGGAAGCTGAATATGTCAGCAATTATATCTTGCACGGAGGCGATCGTGCTGAGTTTCTTGCTAAGTTTAGCAAGGCTTGTTCTGCTGGTTTTGACCCGGATGTGGATTTGGTAAGTGTCGGGATTGCTAACCAAACTACTATGCTCAAAACTGAGACTGAGAATATTGGCAAGTTGTTTGAAAAGACGATGATGCGGAAGTTTGGGCCGTCCAATCTTAACGAACATTTTCTGAGTTTTAATACTATCTGCGATGCGACTCAGGAACGGCAAGATGCTATGTTGATTTTGGTTGAGGAAAAGTTGGATTTGATGTTGGTGATTGGGGGTTTTAATTCTTCTAATACTACTCACTTGCAGGAAATTGCGATCGACAAAACTCTTCCTTCTTATCACATTGATTCTGCGGAGCGCATTTTACCGGGAAATCGCATCGAACACAAGCCTTTGGGCGGGGATTTGGTCGTAACTGAAAATTGGCTGCCTGAAGGTAATATTGTCGTCGGCGTGACTTCGGGTGCTTCGACTCCTGATAAGGTTGTTGAGGATGCGATCGATCGCATTTTGGCGATGAAAGCCGCTGTTATTCCCTAATTCTCTGCTTCGCCACTGCACTCGGAATCATCTTTTTCGGCGTGCAGTGCGATCGTCTCCCTCGCAAACAGACTGTAGACTCCAATTGCTCTTCATTCCATCTCGATGCTGAAAATTATCTGTGTTAATCTGCGTTTATCTGCGGTTAGTTTCCCTAGCAATTTCTCCCCTGCGTCCCAAAGTTATTTTTTTCACAAATCATGAAAAAATCGCCTTTTTTTTCGGGTAAAAAGCTTGACGCGGGCTGCTTGACAAGGTATTATTTAATAATGGGAATAGTGAAAATTTTTAAATTGAAGTCACCACTTCCATTATCTAAAATATACCCCATAAATCAACCGAAATCAATAGGTAAAAACTCCTTTTTTTGCGCCGCGATTTGAAATAGTCAAAGCAGCAAAAGTGATGCCACAGAAAATGACTAATTAAGCTTAGCGAGAGAGCGAGAGATTGTATATTTGGCCTCTCTTACTTAAGGAGGATGCGAAGAGGAGCTAGTACCTAGGTAGCAAATAAATAGACAGAGTGGTACACTTGTGGACAAATCTACGGTATACCATTTTGTTTAAACCACATGAATTCGCAAAAAAGCTTGGATTGTCAGTAAAAAGACTCGCCGTCTCCTCAACATGAATTGCTAGAATACTTGAAATAATTCACTGTTTTTCCTGTCGATTATACGGTCTGCAAAATTACTCCAAGGAAATCAAATAAAACTAAAAAATGCTGTTGACAAACCCCTACAAGATGTGGCAAAATTAAACAAATAAATCGAGTGTTGAGGCCAAACAATGCTTCTGTCCATCAAGACAAAGTTAAAGCTAAACAAGAACCAGGCAACGGTTATGAGCAAACACGCTGGCATAGCGAGGTTTACTTATAATTGGGGACTAGCTACTTGGAATAGCCTTTATCAAGATGGATTAAAGCCCAATAAATACCTACTCAAGAAATTCTTCAACAATCATGTAAAACCTGAATTTACATGGATCAAAGAGACGGGAATCTGCCAGAAAATAACTCAATACGCCTTTGACAATCTTGGGGATTCGTTCTCTAAATTTTTCTCAAAAAAAGGTGGATTTCCCAGATTCAAAAAGAAGGGGCATCACGACTCTTTCACTATTGACGCGGGCGGTAAGCCTATCCCTGTGGGTGGTACGTCTATAAAGTTGCCGACAATCGGCTGGGTAAAAACCCACGAAGGACTACCTCACACAACTTGCAAGTCAATCACCATTTCACGCACTGCCGACAGTTGGTTTATCGCATTTGCTTACGAACAGAATCATGAACCCACAGTCAAAACTCATGAAATTGTAGGAGTTGATTTGGGAGTAAAAGAGTTGGCTACACTTTCAACTGGCGTAGTATTCCCGAACCCAAAGCACTACAAAGCGCATTTTATAAAGCTGAAGAGATTATCAAGAGTTCTTGCTAGAAAGGTGAAAGGTTCCAGCAATAGATACAAAGCCAAAATCCAACTGGCAAAACACCATGCAAAAATAGCAAACCTCAGAAAGAATACTCTACATCAAGTCACTACTTACTTATGCAAAAACCACGCAACGATAGTAGTAGAAGACTTGAATATTGGAGGGATGCTAAAGAATCAAAAGCTAGCACAGGTAATAGCTGATTGCGGATTTCATGAATTTAAACGCCAGCTAGAATACAAAGCGAAAAAGTTTGGCTGTGAAATTGTCGTTGCTGACCGCTGGTTCCCGTCGAGCAAAACCTGTTCGAGTTGCGGGCATATTCAAGATATGCCACTCAAAGAAAGGGTTTATAACTGTGGAAGTTGCGGTCATTCGATGGACAGGGATTTAAACGCAGCCATCAATTTATCACGGTTGGCTAAACCGTGAAAGCTTACGGAGGGATAACCGCTCCCATGCTCCCGACGAAGTAAGAAGCAAATGTCTAGACTTGTCTAGTATTTGTGTAGCAGCGACACTAAACTAAAAACAAGATCGATCGCAAATTTGAGCCTTAAATTTATCTGCTTTGGCCGCCGTGTCTGCCCGAGCAAAAAATTCATCGCCCGGAGCGAGGTATAACAAAAAAAGCAGCACTCGCGCGCCGACTATTTCATGAACAAATCGCTGACTCGCCAAATCACCGCAGGCATCGGCATCGCCTTGGGACTGCTAATTTTTAATGCGGCAACTTCCTACCGCAATACTCTCAAGTTAGTGGAAAACGAGCGCTCGGTGAGCCACACTCACGGAGTTTTAAGTGAACTCGAAGCCACGCTTTCTACCTTAAAAGATGCTGAAACGGGGCAGCGCGGTTATTTGCTGACGGGAGAAGAACGGTATTTAGAACCTTATTACACTGCGATCGCCAACGTTAACACACAATTAGTCGGATTGCAGGAACTAACAGCCGACAACAATCGGCAGCAAGAGCGCCTTCGCGACTTGAAAAGTGCGATCGACTCTAAATTAGCCGAACTTCAAGAAACCATCAATCTGCGGCGCAAACAAAACTTAGCAGCAGCCCTGCGGGTGGTAAAAACCGATCGCGGACAGCAAATCATGGAGGGGATTCGGCAGCAGGTAGCCACCATGACTGCCGAGGAAAATGTGATATTGCAGCAGCGCGCCCAAGAATCTCAAGCCAGTGCTAATTTGACAATCATCACTTTTACCGTTGCTACTGTGGTAGATTGGCTGTTGCTGGTGTTAATTTTATATTTGGTAAAGCGCGATCGCATTTTGCGCGACAATGCCCAAATCAAACAAAATCAACTGCTAGAAGAGCTAGAACGCGATCGCAATTCCCTGCAATTAACCGAAGAACGTTTCCGCCGCGCCATTGTTAACGCCCCGCTGCCAATTATGCTGCACGCTGAAAACGGAGAAGTTTTGCAAATTAACTCCGCTTGGACAGAATTCTCAGGCTACAAATCCTCAGAAATTCCTACAATTGAAGATTGGACAGAAAAAGCTTACGGCAGCCGCAAATCGGTAGTGCCAGCAAATATCAATTGGCTGCACAAATTAAACTCGCGCCTTTCTGAAGGTGAATATATAATTACCACAGCCAGCGGTGAAAAACGAATTTGGGACTTTTATTCGGCACCTTTAGGCAAGCTTTCCGACGGCAGAAGTTTAGTAATTAGTACCGCCATTGACATCACTGCACGCAAACAAGCAGAAGCGGAAATTCGGATGCTCAACGCTACGTTAGAACAGCGAGTCGAACTCCGCACCAATGAACTGCAAGGAGCTAACGAAGAATTAGAAGCTTTCACCTATACCGTCGCCCACGATTTGCGCGCGCCCTTGCGGGGAATGCAGGGATTGGCTGAAGCTTTGTTAGAAGATTACGGCGAAATCCTTGACGAACTCGGTCAAGAATATGCCCAGCAAATTGTAAATTCTGGGCAACAATTAGAAGATTTGATCCAAGATTTGCTAGCATACAGCCACCTGAGCCGCACTGATTTATCGCTGCAAGTTGTAGAGTTAGAATCTGCTGTCGCTGAGGCAATTGCTATGGTACAAGCCGATGCTAAATCCAACGGTGCTCGCATCAGCGTGCGATCGCCCTTATTGCCGGTAATTGCCCATCGCGTTACCTTAGTTCAAGTCATCACAAATCTGCTCGCCAATGCTCTAAAATTTGTGGCAGGCGCATCGCCGCAAGTGCAAATATGGGCTGAGGAAATTCAACTGCCTCCAGAGGGAGAGACAGACAGACAGACTGCGGGAGAATGGAAAAGGGGGAAAGTGGGAAAGTGGGAGCATTCGCAGTTATTGATTAGCACTGGCCAATTGCCTGTTAGCGAAGCCAACGAAGGCGATCGCATCATCCGTCTTTGGGTAGCAGACAACGGCATCGGTATTGCTCCAGAACATCAAAAACGGATTTTTCGCGTTTTTGAACGGCTTCACGGTATCGAGTCATACCCCGGAACTGGTATAGGATTAGCTATTGTACAAAAAGCAGTCGATCGCATGGGCGGTCAAGTTGGGGTGGAATCGCAATTAGGACACGGCAGTCGATTTTGGATAGAGCTGAGGAAAGGATGAGGCAAAGGCAGACGATTTTGCTGGTGGAAGATAGCCCCGTTGATATTCTGTTGATGCAGCGGGCGTTTCGCAATCAGATTTTTACTAATACTTCGCTGCAAATTGTCCGAGATGGAGATGCAGCGGTTTTTTATTTAAATGGTGATGGAGAATACAGCGATCGCGAGCGCTATCCTTTACCTGCGATAATTTTACTAGATTTGAAGTTGCCCAGGCGATCGGGTCACGAGGTTCTGAGTTGGCTCAAACAGCAGCCGCAACTCAAACGTTTACCTGTGATTGTTCTTACATCTTCGAGGCAAACATTAGATGTCAATCAAGCTTACGATCTAGGCGTTAATTCTTATTTGGTTAAACCTGTCGGGTTTGCTTCTTTATCGGACATGATGCAGAGTTTTGGCGAGTATTGGCTCAACCAGACCGAACTGCCGGAACCTATAGAATTTTCTGGTTTATAGTAGCGTTATCCCAATTTTTAGGGTTTATTTCCTCGTTGTCAGACTTTTCCTCGTAATGAGAGATTTGAGATACTTCGACTTGGCTGTACAAGTTTGAGATTTACTTGTAGCGCCGTGAATCTGGGAGTTTGAACTTTGGTCTAAGATTTTGTAATCTCCACTTCTGCTGTCGTGGGCTTGTATCCATTTTTGGGTGGTCATCAGTCATTCCCAATTCTTTAATCTCAAATATAATCAAATCAAAACTGGTAGAAGTTGGTCTTGAGGTGGCGAGTCCTGTATCATCTGTTCCTGTGCGATGAATCCAAGATTGACGGGAGGCTAATCAACCTCGAAAATCGTAAGGCTGGGATTTTTACCAGAAAGAATTGGTTGAAAGCCCGCCCGCCTTTGACGGAGAAATTAAAATTAGACTATTCATTACTCCAATCCTCGGACTTAAGGGTAGAGGTTGCCCTCAAAAGTCAACTGTCAAGTGTCAAGTGTCAACTGTTGAAGCAAGGCATTGACTAATATAATACCCACAAGGTTCGAGAGAAGAAATTAGGTTATGTATCTGTTAGCAAATACTGGGAAAAAACTACCGACAGCATAATCTGTGAGATATAATAAAATACAAGCAAATACAATTAAAAAAATCCGAGGATAGTTAATTAGCACTAAATATTGAAACAACGGAACTCCTCAATAACATATTTTTAGATTCAAGAATGTTTGTGCCAATACAAAAAGCCCAAAAACCATGCTGTCTATTCTGTTGATCGACGACAACCCGAACGATCGCCTGATGATCGAGCGAGAACTGAGAAAAACTTTGCCCGATTTAGAAGTTAAGTCGGCGATAGATGCCCCAAGTCTCGAACAAATCCTGGTCGTCGGGGGTTTTGACATGGTGATTACCGATTACCAAGTGCGCTGGAGCGACGGATTAACTATTCTCAAACAAGTTCAAAGCCAGTACCCAAATTGTCCGGTAATTATGTGTACCGACAGCGGCAGCGAACAAGTGGCAGTCGAAGCGATGAAAGCGGGTTTGAGCGATTATGTGTTCAAAGGGCGACACTTCAATCGGCTGGCGTCTGCCGTGCGCGAAAGTTTGGAAAAACAGCAGTTGCGCGAGAATTACGCAAAAACTTCGGCGCAGTTGGCAATTTCTGAGGAAAGGCTGAGGGTAGCTATCTGCGCCTCGCAAATGGGAACTTGGGATTGGAATATATTAACTGGCGAGGTGGTTTGGTCGGAGGGACACGAACTGTTATTCGGGTTGGAAAAAGGCAGTTTTTTGGGAACTTATGAAGCATTTTTTGCCTTTATTCACCCGGACGATCGCGATTCTATTGCTCGCGCGATCGCCTTTTCTTTAGATAACAAGATAGAATACCAGCACGAATTTAGAGTGATTTGGCCCGATGGCAGCTTGCACTGGATCGCGGCTAGGGGCAAGTTTTTTGATGATGGTACTGGTAAATCGGTGCGATCGATCGGCGTGGTTTGGGATATTACCGATCGCAAGTTATCCGAAGCCAGAATACAGGAAAACGAGGAAAATTTGCGCTTTGCCCTGGAAGCAGCTAACACGGTTGCTTTTAGTTGGGATGTTGTTTCCGCTGAAATCCGCCGTTTTTCCAATGCCCAAACAGAGATAGGTTTGCACCCGGACAGCGCAGTTGGTACTTTTGAGGAAAAAAAGAATGCGGTGCATCGAGATGACCGCGACAGCTTTTTGGCAGATTTGGATGCGGCACTCAGCGGCTCGGGATTTTACGACTCGGAACACCGCCAAGAGCGCCCCGACGGTTCGGTGATTTGGCTTCACGACAAAGGGCGGGTGGTTTTTGACGCATCCGGTAAACCAGTGCGACTGTTCGGCGTAGCGATCGACATTACCGCTCGCAAACAGTTAGAATACGATCGCTCCCAGGCTTTGGCGCGCGAGCGATCGTATCTGCACCGCCTGCAAAAGTTAACCTCCGCCTCAGTTGCGCTCCACTCCATGCTTTCGGTAGCAGACATCGTTCAGTTAGCAGCAGATAGCGCCCGCCAAATTCTGGAAGTCCACCAAGCAGCCGTCAACCTCAGCCCTTCCGCCCACTGGGATGTTGGAATTAGCAAGTTTTCCCTATCCGAAAAATACGCCCAGTGGCAAGATTACTGCGAAGAGCCAGACGGTACGGGCATTTATCAGGAAGTTTGCCGGCACCAACAGGCGATGCGGATGACTCAAAGCGAGTTAGAGGCTCACCAGGCGTGGCGGAAGTTCGGCAAGGCTGCCGACAAGCACCCGCCGATGCGGGGCTGGCTGGCGGTACCGCTGACGGCTCGCGATGGCAGAAATATGGGATTGATTCAGTTGTCGGACAAGTATGAGGGGGAGTTTGGGGAAGATGACGAAAGTATTTTAATGCAGTTGGCTCAGGCAGTTTCGGCGAGCATCGAAAACGCGCGGCTTTATGAGGAATCTCAGCAGGCAAATCGCATGAAAGATGAGTTTTTAGCAACTCTTTCTCACGAGTTGCGATCGCCCTTAAACGCGATTTTGGGCTGGGCGCAATTGCTACGAAATCGCAGTTTCAGTCCGGCAGCTACCGCACGGGCGTTGGAAACGATCGAGCGCAATGCTAAATTGCAAACTCAATTGATTGAGGATTTGCTGGATATTTCGAGAATTATTCGCGGCAAATTGACTTTAAATCCTTGTCCAGTAAATTTGATTTCGATGGTGGAAGGAGCGGTAAATACGGTGCGGTTGGCGGCCGATGCTAAGTCGATCGACGTGGAGTTGGCAATTCTAGATTTGGGCTTGGATACTGCTGAATTTTGCCCGCTCAAAGAGGTTTATGGCGATCGCGAATCTCCGTTAAATCCGAGATTTTTGGTATCGGGAGACCCCGGCCGCTTGCAGCAGATAATTTGGAATTTGTTGACGAATGCGATTAAGTTTACGCCGCGTGGCGGGCGAGTAGAAATCCGGTTGCAGCGATTTGATTCGGAGGTTGAGCTAACTGTTACCGACACCGGAATTGGGATTGCTGCGAATTTTTTGCCTTACGTGTTTGAGTCTTTCCGGCAAGCGGATGCTACGATTACTCGCAATTATAGCGGTTTGGGGCTGGGTCTGGCGATCGTCCGGCAGTTGGTGGAACTCCACGGCGGCAGGGTTTGGGCCCAGAGTCCGGGACTGGATATGGGTTCGACTTTTACTTTCCGCCTCCCTTCGATTCCGGTAAATTCGATCGCCCCTGAGGAAGCGTCGGTGTTGGCTGGCGGTGGTAATTTACAGGGAGTCAAGGTTTTGGTGGTTGATGACGAGGTGGATTCGCGGGAATTTATGATGTTTGTCTTGAGCGATTCCGGGGCGGCTGTCAGGGCTGCATCCTGTGCTGCTGAGGCGTTTGAGGTGGCTTCGGAGTTTGTGCCGGATGTTTTGGTCAGCGATATCGGAATGCCTGAGGAAGACGGCTATTCGCTGCTGTTAAGGCTGCGTTCTCTGGCAACCCAAAGCGGCAGGAAGTTTCGGGCGATCGCCCTGACGGCCTATGCTAGAGATGAAGACCGCGATCGGGCTTTGAAAGCTAGTTACGATCGGCATCTGACTAAACCCGTACAGCCCGATGTCTTGGTGGAGGCTGTAGTCAGTTTGATAATTGGTAATTGGTAATTGGTAATTGGTAATTGGTAATTGGTAATTGGTAATTGGTAATTGGTAATTGGTAATTGGTAATTGGTAATTGGTAATTGGGAATTGGTAATTGGTAATTGCGAATTATGCGCCACTTTGAAACAGGTTTCTCCATTATGTGTAATATCAAATCCGCTCTTCATCGGAATTATTCATCTCTCTTATAGCGGTTCTTAAAAAAGTGAGGTATGCCTGCGTGCCCTATGCCCTATGCCCGATACCACCGCACTGTTGCTGAGACTCGGCTATATAAGACCTTTATTAGCTTGTGTTAATATGCTAAGATATCCAAAAACTACGGTAATTTGGTGGACAAACTTCAGACAGACATAGAGGCAATTTGCTCTCAGATTGAGGCTTTGCGCCGCGAACGCCAACAGCTTAGCACTGGCGCGATCGCCCCAGCGGGGGATTCGCCCCAAGCCATCGCTGATGCTTACCGCCGTCACGCGAGGGAAACAGCACAAGTGTCGGCAGAAGTCAAGGGAATAGATGATGCGATCGCAGCTCTGTCTGCTCAACTGAATCAGAAACAGCAGCTATCGGTAAACTTGCAAAGAATCAGTCCGATGGAGCAGCAAGTTGAAGAGGGAAGAGAGCTCGCTCGCGGACACGCGGAACGGATTAACGAACTGGCGGCCCAATTGTCGGGAGAAGTGAAGGAACTTAAAGCCATTGCCGACCAAATTAGTCCCAGCTACTGGCAGGTTTATTACAAGCCTTTTATTACGGGTTTTAAGAGTATTTCTGTACCCTACGTGCGATCGGACGGGGATGTTTGGACTATTGTCAATCGAGTAGTTTAGAGAGGCTGCGGGATCAGAAATTGGAACCACTCAAGACATTTTTTCTGTCCCTCTTCCTCTACTTCAACCGCGCAGCAGTTGCTTAATCGTGCCCACCAATTCCTGAGGGTGAAACGGCTTGGCGATGTAAGCGTCGGCTCCTTGTTTCATTCCCCAATAGCGATCGAACTCTTCGCTTTTGCTCGAACACATTACCACGGGCAAATTCTGAGTTTTGGGGTCGCTCTTGAGCCGGCGACAGACTTCATAGCCATTCATCCGGGGCATCACGATATCCAGAACGACTAAATCCGGGCGGTTGGCTTTGATTTGCTCTAGAGCTTCTACGCCATCACTAGCTACCGTGACATTGAGTCCTCTACCTTTGAGCAAGTCGGCGATCATCTCCCGCAGAGTGACGCTATCATCAACAACCATAACTGTACTCATAGAATAATCCCTACCAAGTTTCTGGGTTGAAACGTTCACATTAACGTTTGCATTAACGTTCACCTTCAAAGGTGTCTTTTCCTGATTGAGATTGCGCTCTGCTAGATGTAGTTTACCCACTTTTGCTGATTTCCCAATCATTTTTTAAAGAATTACTGCGAACCAAATATCCGCGTAATCTCGGTTGACACACGAGGCTATGTCCGTTAGTCTATCATTTTCTTTCTCAAATGGTACGTTTGTCAAAAAATGATTGTGCAGGTTGGTTGTGCATTTCGGGTAGAGGAGGGCGGCACGGCGCCGCTTGGAGCGAAATTTGTCTAATTTTGATTTTTTGTACCTAAAGCCGATAGTTTTTGGTCGTAGAGGGTGTCTAAACCGACCGAGCGCTGCCGGTAGCTGTTAGGATCGTTTTTGCAGCCGTTAGCCACGATTCCCAAAACCGAAGCTCCAGAAATTTTTAATTCTTCTAAAACTTTGCGAACTTGCGCTCGGTCTGTTTTGGCAATTTGCACGACCATAATCGTAGCGTCGGTGTGAGCTGCTATCAAGTGGGCGTCTGCCAAGCCGGCTAGCGGTGGGGTGTCATAAATCACTAAGTCAAAAAATGCTTGAAACTGCTCCATCAAATACTGCATTTTTTTGGAAGAAAGCAGCTTGATCGGATCGGGCGGAATTTGTCCTGCGGTAAGTACGAACAAATTGTCTTGATTCAAAGCTCGCTGAATCGCGTCGTTGAGGCTGAGATCTGTAGAAATGGCATCGGCGAGCCCGCGCACGTTTGGCAGTCCTAGCTTAGTATGCAGTTGCGGGCAGCGCAAATCTGCATCTACTAACAATACTCGCTGTCCGACTGCTGCTGCGATCGCGGCCAGGTGCAAAGCTACTGTAGATTTGCCGTCTCCAGCCACGGCCGAGCTCACTAAAAGCGATCGAATTGCCGTACCTGCACTGAGCAAGTGAATATTGGTGTAGAGCGATCGAAATGCTTCTAAAAATTGATAGTCCAACTCCCTAAAAATACTTTGACCCCCGATGAGCGTCGGAGGAGTAGGTTCAGTGTCGAGGGATTCGAGAACTTGCACTTGCGACTTCGACGACGAGCGAGCCGAAGTTAGTTTCCTCGGCCTCGCTGGCTGTCTGCGCCTGACTTTTTTGCTAAACGGAATCACCCCGATCACCGGCAATTTTGTGGCGATTCTCAGTGCTTCTGGAGTGTGGAAAACAGTATTTAGCACCTCTACGAGCAAGCCGACTGCTATGCCCAGCAGACTGCTTAAAATTAGTGCCAACGCTAACTGTCTTTTGGTTTGTTTGATTGTAGCTGGGATCGGCCTATTGAATTTGTCTAGCGGAATTTCCGGAGGATTGATCAGCACCCAAGGTATTTGCTGTTGAGCTGCATCAATCCGCAAGGCTTCCCGTTTTGCCAAAAAGTCCGACAAACTCTTAGTAACAACTTGTTGTTCCCGCACTAAATTGTCGTATTGTCTCGTTGTTACTGAAAAATTTCTAATTTTTTGGTAGAGAGCCTTTTGCAAAGCAGTCATTTCGCGATCGCGCGCCTCAACTTCTTTGATTTGGCTTGACAAATTTCCCATCACCACTTCTTTTGCTTGTTGAGTCGCCGTTAAAATCAGTTCTTCCCGACTTTTTCGCAGTGCTAAAACAGGCAAACTGTCATCTCTATACTGAGCTAATTTCAGGGACAAGTCTGAGTCTATTTTCTGGATTTGAGATAACAGTCCGCCGTAAGCTTGTCCTTGGGTCATCAATACGCCAATGGGGTTATTTTTATCCAGTAAATTTTGATAGCTTTGGTAGAGATTCCGCATCCCTTTTAACTGTACCTGGAGTCCTACTTGCTGTCCCCGAATGCTTTGAACTTGTTCTGACAGAGATTTTCCCTCTAGCTGCGGCTCAAACAAGTTGCTATTCTGGCGCAGTCTTTGGACTTGCAGTTGCAAAACTTCGACTCTTTCTCGGAGCTTGGGCATCTCCATGTCTATAAATTTAATACCTTGATTGATGCCCGTCAACCGCTGCTGCAAGCTATATTCTAGATAAGCTTTAGAAACCTTATCCAATACGCCGTAAATTTTATTTGGTTCTGAATCTTTGTAGCGAACTTCTAAGATTTTTGTACCTTGCTGTTTGCCATCTCTTCCGTAGCTGACGCGGCTGATCGACAGTTTTGTCATCAGTTCGCTGTAGGTTAGGTTGGGATTCCAAGCTCGCAAATCTTGAAGCACTGGCTGCATCATTTTGGGGCTGCGTAAAATCCTAATTTGGGTTTCGTAATCTACTAAACTAATTCCTTCTATATTAATTTTTGCTAAGTCGGCAGCGACGGTATTGTCTAATTGTTTGGATAGCAAACCTTCAGCGGTTGCTGGTTCTACTAACAGAGAAAATGAGCCTTCATACTCCAGCGTTATCCGTTTAGAAGCGGTGACGATCCCTGTTCCTGCGAGGGCGCTCAAAGCAATTGTGGCTGCTGCCATCACCAGGATACGGCGGCGCAGGACTCCTAACAGCCACGACAAGTCTAGCTTTTCTTCCTCTGTCTCCTCGACGAACCTATCTCTGTAGTTCTGAGCCGAGAAGTCGGGCAGTTTGCCATTAGATTTGGGTGTGAAGGGTTGGTAATCTTGTCTGCTATCCATATTCAGCCTGGGTATTCTTGAGGTTTATATTTTTGATGTTGATATTTTTGAAGCTGCCACGCCGCGACGCCAGAAATTCTATTGTTTAATTTATTCTAGCCTTTCGCAGGAATTATCCACCTCACCAGCAACGTTCTTACCTGAATAAACTTCGGAGAACGTTTATAAAATTTAACACTCCGGTAGCTGGCCCGACAGGCCCGACTACAGCGTTCATGCGGTCTATGAAGTTGACGATACCGCTGCGGGATACGATAATCATGTCGTTGTTCCGAAGTTGAGGATTGACTTCTTCGTTAATGCCTTGAGTTAAATCGACTTCGATCGTCCGTTTAGTAGCAGTACCGTCCTGATTGAGGCGGACTAGCTCAATTTTATTCCTTCTAGCTCTCGTATTCTCGTAGCCAAAAAATCCTCTGGAAACTAAAGCTTGATTGAGGGTGGCATTAGGTGGCAGCCTCAACGGATCGAGAGATGTTCTGACTTCTCCTACTACATAAACGTTAATGCCGGAAGGAGCAAAGTTAGTGCTAGCCAGCACGCCAGCTTCTGCGGGGTTGACGATAGTTGCTTTGGGAACGATGATGGTGTCTCCCTGCTGGAGGATGGTATCTTGGGCGCCGTCGCCGGACTCTAGGAATTGCCACAGGTTGACTGGAATGATTTGTTCGCCTCTTCTGGTGACGCGGCGCACTTGAATTTGGCGGATGTCGGCTTCGGAGGTAATTCCGCCTGCAAGCTGAATGGCGCGGATGACGGTGGGGAATCCTTCTCGGCTGAGGTCGCTATTGGTGTTGCCGCCGATGACTACGTAAGCCCCCGGGCGGGTTACTTGGCCGACGATGGAGATCGATCGAGGTTTTTCCGGCGGCGGCGAGAAGTTGGCGATCGCAAATTGGCGCGCCTCTGCTTGGTTGAAGTTCGCGACGGTAGGGATCACAATCGTGTCTCTGTCTTGCAAAATGATATCTTGAGAGATGTCTCCTTCTTGCAAGAATTTCCATAGGTTAACGTTGAGCACTTGGTCGGGGCCGTCGGGTTGGGGACGGCGGACGCGGATGTTGCGGATGTCAGCGACGCCAGTGACGCCTTCTGCGAGTCTGAGGGCTTGGGTGACGGTTGGGTACTGCACGCTGGGCGCGACCCCCGGGCCTGGAGTGAGGGCGATCGTGAAGTTTCCGGGCCTAGTTACTTCTCCGATGACGCCGACGTTGAGGGGGCGGGCGGCGACGAGGCTGACTGTAACTATCGGATCTTTGAGGATGCGGCGGTAGGCGTTGCGGATGATGGTGGTGGCTTCCGCTAAGGTACGGCCGCGGATCGAGATCAGACCGATCAGCGGGAGGTTGACGGAACCGTCTGAGAGGACTTCGTAGCCACGGGTGAGCTCTGGTACTTCGAGTATTTCTACTTGGATGCGATCGCCACCGCCGAGTTTGTAGCTTTGGGGCGATCTTCTAACGCCGACAGGTGTTGTGACTGCGCCAGGACGCAATGGTAGTTGCGCTGTTGCACCAAGCGGGAACCCGAGGGAAATACTCGCGCAGGCGATCGTCCACAACATCAAACTCAAGACTGGCGGGTTTACTTGTTTGGAAAAATCAGTGTTAGCCACAGACTACTTATTTTATTTGAGGATCATTCACCAGTTTAATCGCCGATCGTTGAAAAGCAATGTCGATCGCAGATACAAAGAAAAAAATCATCAAATTTTCTTCCCCTCCCCCTCCCGGCAATTATCTAGAAGGCAGAATAAAAAAACCTCGGCATTCCCCAACCCCTCTCCTCATACCCAACCAACCAACACTTTAGACCAGCAGCAGCTTATATAGAAAGATCGCCGGCGACAAATACCTCGGTTTATTGTTATTTTGGTGGAATTAGCCCGCTGCTAAATTGGTATTTTTCTCAGAGAGGGTAGATATTTATGGCGAGAATGATTAAAGAACTAATTCTCAGCAATAATTTGTTGCTGATGATATTGGGTGTCAGTGGCTTGGCGATCACTCTGTTGATATTTCAGATTGCCAGCAAAAAACAAATTGGTATTACTTTAGAAAAGTGGTTTGCAGTTCTGTACATTTTCATGTCTCCTCATGTTAATGTACCTCCTTTTAATTATATGCACTTTATCAATATCACTGACCCTGAGGGTGGAGTAATTAAGCAGCTTCCTTATGTATTTTATCCCTGGATAGTTTTTATTTTATGTGGGAAATTTATTAATTTTTGTAAACACAAACTTGTCGAAGGATTGTTATTTGTGGTGCTGAGAAATCCGGCTTTTTCGCTATATTGTTGGCTACCAATAACATCGACACTGTGGTCGCTAGTTCCTGATATTACGCTGAAAGCGGGGATAGCATTTACAGGTTTTACGGTTGTGGGTTTTTATATAGGTGCGCGATATGAGTGGCACGAACTATCAGCCTTAGTGCGATGGGGCTATACCTCGGTGGGTATAGTTAGTTTTTTGCGCTACCCGAATGTGACACGGGAATTGTCAGGAATTACCAGTCACAAAAATTCTCTGGGCAGCATCATGGTAGTAAGTACAGCACTTTGGTACCTGCACTATTCCCAAGGTGCTAAAACTCAGAAAGAACGCTGGATAGCTCTGGCATTCATGTTTTTTTCCTTTTATTTGGTTAGAACTACTAGCTCTGGGGGTTCTCTAGTTAATAGTTTGATGCTCATAGTTGTAGTATCATCCTTAAGCTTTTTGAGCAAGTTAAAGTTTCAATGGGCCTTTACTTGTATTGTCGGCTTTACGATCTTCGGTATCATAGGTAGCATTTATATAATCGACAATTTGGAATCCATTGTTGTCGGAGGTTTAGGAAAAGATTTGACTTTGACAGGACGCACGGAGTTCTGGCCGCAATTAATCGCGGCAGCCAACCAGCGTCCTTGGTTTGGCTATGGATTTGAGGGATTTTTTCAACAAGCATTAATAGGCAAGGAGACCCCAGCTTATTATATATATACTACGAGTGGATTTCAACCTAAAACTGCTCATAATGGTTCCATAGCAGTCTTACTCTCTTTCGGCTATCCAGGACTGGTTCTAATCTTAATTTCTGTGTTGACAAATCTGATTTTCGCCGTCCGGCAACTGAGCCGCAGCCCGCTATCTCAAGCGGGGATACCGATTATTTACTTAGTTTTTATTATTTTGAACAACCTAACTGAAGGTTCTCTATGTGATATTGGGGATGTCTGGCTTGCCTACGTGTTAATAACAGTTAGACTCAGTATCGATAGTGGCAAATCTCCATCCAGCAACCGGCGTATTTCCGGAGGCGATTTGGTGGCGCCATCTTGATCCAGATTGAATCATGATTAACTTGCAGAAGTTGAAAATTGCTCGAACTATGATATACTATATTAATGAGCCTGGTTTTTGATTAATTCCCGAACGCTCGAAAAGTATATTTATTTCTGACAAGGACTGAAAACTTTCTGATGTTAGATAAGCTAAATGCGGTCAGTCAAAAGCTCGGCCCCGGCCTCCGCCAGGTACTCGGCAACCTGGCTTGGCTGTTGACTGACCAAATTTTGCAGATGAGTCTGGGTCTGCTGGTGGGAGTGTGGGTAGCACGATATCTGGGCCCGGAACAATTTGGCTTAATCAATTATGCGATCGCCTTTGTTTCGCTGTTTTCCTCGGTGGCAACAATGGGATTGGGTACTCTGGTAGTGCGAGACATTGCTCGCAATCCCGACTGCAAAGAAGAGACTCTAGGGACTGCTTTTGCCATACAATTAGCAGGCGGAATCATCACTTTACTGCTCACTGTCACAGTGATTTCAATACAGAATCCCAATGACAGCTTAACTCGTTGGCTGGTAGGGATTATCGCCGCCGGCACGATTTTTCAGTCCTTTGAAACAATAAATTTTTGGTTTCAATCTCAAGTTCAATCTAAGTATACAGTTGTCGCTAAAAATTGCGTATCATTACTGGTTGCAGGACTCAGAATCGGATTAATTCAACTCAAAGCACCACTGATTGCTTTTGCTTGGATCAGGTTGGGAGAGGTAGCATTAGCCGGATTGGCGATCGCAATTGTCTATCAAAACAAGGGAAATGATTTAAAGCTGTGGCGAGTCAGTTGGCAGCGAGGTAAAGAACTGCTTCACGAAAGTTGGCCGCTGGTGCTTTCAGGCTTGGCGGTTTTTATTTATTCCAAAATCGATCAAATCATGCTCGGCTCTATAAATAAAACTGAGTTAGGATATTATGCAGTTGCAGTCAAATTATCAGAAATATGTGATTTTTTGCCTGTGATCATCGCTTCTTCTATTTTCCCGAAACTCGCACAGTTAAGAGAAAAAAATTATGGCGAATACTTAAAAAACTTTCAGATTTACTCAGATGCCATGTTATTTTTGTGGTTGGGAGTGGCATTACCAATCTCTCTGCTAGCTCCTTTCATAGTCCAAACTCTCTACGGCGCTCAATATACAGAGTCAGCCAGGGTATTGTCAATCTACGTTTGGGCTCAATTTGGCAGTAACTTCGGCATCGCTAGAAATACCTATTTTGCCTTAGAAGGTCAACTGCGATACGGTCTTTACTTGACATTTATTGGCTCATTTTTTAATATAGTATTGAACTCTCTACTAATTCCTAAATATGGAGCTTTTGGAGCAACTGCGGCAACTTTAATTACTTATTTCTATGTAATTATTTTAGTCAACTTTTTGATTAAAGAACTGAGACCTTTTGGTAATTTAATTCTGAATTCGCTGAATTTATACAAGGCTGCATCCAGGCTGATAGGATTGATCAAATGATTGAAATTAAACCCAAGCTCGAACACCGATCGCACTGTCCCTCTTCTGGGCAAATACTCAAACCTGTCAAAGTATTGTGGCAAGGTTCCCGCATCTGTGTTGTGTCTGAGTCTCCAGGAGGTGGCGAAATCATTGACGAGTTGAGAATTGGCCACGCGGCTAAAACTGCTTACAGCATTAACTTAGCTGAAGGAACAACTTTTAGTGATGACAAATATGCGGAAGAATTTTTAGCAAAACCCTTGCTCAAATCTCTGCAAAATCCTCAAAACGAACACCTAGAAATTACTCAAGAAATCTTTAAATCTTGCGATCGGGCGATCGTATTAAACTGCATCGATTATCTGTACGGACACAGCCTTTTAAAGTTGCTCAACGCACAGAGACATTTAGAATCTCACCCAGAATTTGGTTTGATTGTCATTGTCCAAAAATTTATGAGGTGGATGGTTCCCGAAGGAGTTGCTGAAGTCTGGACAGTACCTATATCGCTGAAAAACGGTCAGTGTTACTATCCCAGTTTTGGCAATTTTGTCAGCAAACAGTTAGAACGTTTCCAGGAAGTTTACATCAGTGAAGCCTATTCTCACCCCAGTCAATTTGACATTAGTAAATTTACGGGGGTTGCCAAACACGATTTTGATAAGGAAGAATACAAAATTACTTTTGTTTGGCGGGAAGATCGGCTGTGGTGCCGGCATTTGCTTGTCAAAATTTTCCGAAAAATTAACTTGCTACAAATTCCTTTAAGTATTCAAAATTGGAAAGTGCAGAGGTTGTTTGCGAAAATGCGAAAGTTGCTGCCGCAAGCTAAGTTTGCAGTTGTAGGTTTAGGCAAAAACACTAGCTTTCCAGAGTGGGTAGAAGATTTCAGAGTGGATAAGTTCGATGAAAAAACTGAGAGGCAAATGTGTCAGGTTTATTCAGAGAGTCGCTTGGTAATTGGGATTCACGGTTCCAATATGTTGCTGCCTTCGGGACACGCTGGTATGACGATCGATATGATCGATGAAAGGTGGGGCAACTTTGCTCAAGATATTTTATATCAAGAAACAGACCCCAGACTGTCTTCGTTTCGCTATCGATATCTGCCGCTGGCGACTAGCTTAAAAAACTTAGCGCATATTGGTTCTGAAATGATTATCAAGCGCTTGGATTTCTATTTTCACATGACGGGCGATTCCCTTAGGGATAGCTTCGCTTCACGGCTTTAATTTACTCCAAACTGTAAATATAACAGGAGATAGACACGATGAATGACAGCGGTTCTGTTTACATAGTTACTGGAATGTGCTGCGATGAAGAAGGCCAGGAAAGTAAATATCCCCAAGGATCGGATGCTAAATCTTCTTCGGAAAAATTTCAATCAGTTTACTGGCGATGTGCGGTGGTATATTTTGCTTCCAGCGTTAGAAATAACCCGGAAGCTCAGCATATCTTATTTACGAATGCCGATCGCATTCCAAATATTGAAAGCTTTAACACCGTTGAGTTTTTCGACAAAATTGGAGTTAAAGTTGTCCAGATTCCATTTACCTATCAGCCACCAATGGAATACTACCCCGCCTTCAGAAGTACCTTTTTTAAGTTTGACATTATTCAATATTTGAAAAATCATTCAGCGTTAAACGATCGCTGTATAGCTTTAGACTCTGACTGCGTGTGGGTAAACTCCGCCGATCGCATAATTGCCGATATTGAAAAACAAGGTTTGGCTACCTACGATTTGTACGAGCCTGAAGACAAAAAAATCAGTGGTTTAACCAGGCGAGAAATGCAGAAAATTTATGAGGAATTAGGCTATAAAGTAGATGAGCCTCCCAAGTATTTTGGTGCAGAATTTATCGTAGGAAGTGGCAAACACATTAAAATATTGTCCGACGAAGTAGACTCGATCTGGGAGACTTGCTTGCAAAGATTTGCCGAAGGAAAGACAAAATTAAATACAGAAGAGCAGATGCTCACCTACATTTACAACAAGCTGGGATATGCTCGCAGCAGCGGCAATGCTTATTTTAATCGAGTGTGGACATCGCCGATCATTCATACGGCAACTGAGGCTGATTTAAAAATGGATATATGGCATTTGCCAGCCGAAAAAGGATACGGAATTAAGCGAATTTTTGCACAAGTTTCTAATCCCCAATCAGATTTTTGGAATTTGCCTTTAGGAGAGCAGTTTACTAAATATGTTGCGGGTTATGTTGGCATACCACAACGGAATATTTCTAAGACTGTCTTGGATGTTTTTGACAATAGAATTTCTGGTATCAAAAGGAGATTGTCGAAAGTCAAAAGTGTTGTCAGCAATTAGCATAGTGGAGTTGTGTAAATGTTCGATCGACCGTTAAAAACCCCCGTCGCTTTTATTATTTTCAAACGTCCCGAAGAAACTCAGAGAGTATTCGCAGAAATTCGCAAAGTCAAGCCGTCAAAATTGTTAGTAGTTGCTGACGGGCCGCGGCCGGACAAACCGGGAGAAGACGCGCAATGCGCTGCGGCTCGCGCGATTATTGAGCAGGTGGATTGGGAATGCGAAGTTTTGCAGAATTATGCTGAGACTAATTTGGGTTGTCGCCAGCGAGTTTCTAGCGGGTTAGATTGGGTGTTTGATACGGTGGAAGAGGCGATTATTATTGAGGATGATTGTTTGCCTGATAGTAGCTTTTTCTACTTTGCCGAAGAGTTGTTGGAACGCTACCGATACGACGAAAGAATTATGTCGATATCTGGTCAAAACGTGCAGTTTGGCAAGCAGCGAACTGATTTTAGCTACTACTTTTCTCGCTACACTCATTGCTGGAGTTGGGCGAGTTGGAGGCGAGCTTGGCGACACTACGATCTAGATATGAAGCTGTGGCCGTCGGTTCGAGATGGAAATTTTTTGATGGATGTATTGGAAGATGCTCATGCTGCCAAAATCTGGACTAAAACTTGTCAGTTGTGTTACGACAAAGCTATTGATACATGGGATTTTCAGTGGACATTTGCGAGTTTTATTCAAAATGGTTTGAATATTTTGTCTAATGTCAATTTAGCTGCAAATATCGGACACGGAACGGGGGGGACTCACACGGATGATATCAATAGTCCCTACAACAATATGTCTGTTGAACCGATCGCCTTTCCTCTAAAACATCCTCCGTTTGTGATTCGGGACGCGCAAGCGGATCGCTTCACTCAAGAGAGTTTATATGATTACGATCCGAAATTGGTCAAGAAAGTCCAGCGCAAAATTAAAGGATTATTGAAAATGTAAGTAAAAATGCTGTTTTTTAGATATCCTACTTTTTGAATGAGTCGGGGATTTGGGTCTTTGGTTTGGGATTTTTAAGGATTTAACCACAGAGGGCGCAGAGGGCGCAGAGAAAGAGAAGAGGAGAAGGGATTTGATAATGAGGATGTTTGGATGAAAGTTTTGCTGGTGAGTAATTACGATACTAAAGGTGGTGCTGCGAGGGCGACTTATCGGCTGCACAAGGGCTTGCAAAGTATCGGGGTGAATTCCGAAATTTTGGCTGGTTATAAGTTTAGTGATGATGAAACTGTGCGGTTGATGCCGACAAGGTTAGGAGAAAAGTTTAAGAGTCTCCGAGGAAAATTAAATAGATTGCCGTTAAAAGTTTATCCCAAACTAGGTCAGGTAATTTTTTCGCCGCAATGGGTTCCTGATTCTCTGGCATCGGAAGTTGCCAAAATTAACCCTGATGCGATCAATTTGCACTGGGTTTGTGAAGGTTATATGCAGATTGAAACTCTGGCTAAGTTTAATAAACCGGTGGTTTGGACGCTGCACGATATGTGGGCGTTTACGGGTGGATGTCACTACAGTGAAAATTGCGATCGCTATCTTGATGCTTGCGGTGCTTGTCCGCAACTGCACAGCACTAAGGATGCTGATATTTCTCGTTGGATTTGGCAGCGGAAAGCTGAGGCTTGGCAAAATTTGAATCTGACTTTGGTAACTCCGAGTCATTGGTTGGCTGAATGCGCGAAATCTAGTTCTTTGTTGAAAAATTATCCAGTTAAAGTCATTGCGAATGGCCTTGATGCTGAACTCTACAAGCCGCTGAACCGCCCGCAGGTGAGGGATAGTTTGAATTTGCCTCAAGATAAACAGTTGGTCTTGTTTGGGGCGATGCAGGGTACGGGCGATCGCTGGAAGGGGTTTCCGTTGCTGGTTCCGGCTTTGCAAAGCCTCAGTCAGTCGGGTTGGCAAGATAAGATTGAACTGTTGGTTTTTGGGTGTTCTGAGCCTGAAAGCCCGATCGATGTTGGTTTCAAAACTCATTATTTAGGCAGGTTGGATGATACTACTTTGTCACAGGTTTATGCAGCGGCGGATGTGATGGTTGTACCTTCGCGGTACGAAGCTTTTGGGCAGACGGCATCGGAAGCCATGGCTTGCGGTACGCCTGTGGTGGCTTTTGATGTGACGGGACTAAAAGATATTGTCGATCGCCAGTACAATGGCTATTTAGCCCAACCCTATGATACCGAGGATTTAGCGCGAGGGATTGCTTGGGTGCTAGAAGATGGTGAGCGGCATCAAAAGCTTTGTCGCCTAGCACGAGAGAAAGTTGAAGCCAAGTTTACCTTAGAAGTGCAAGCTCGCGAGTATCAAAATCTTTATCAAGAAGTTTGCCAAGCTCCTAAGTAAGTAAAACTGATTAAATGTAAAACTTGTAGGGTATTTATAATGCCGATTTTTGGGTGTTTATTAGTATATTTTCGGACAGCCGACGTGTTGATTGTTACAATTACACCGTCAGGCAATTAGAGGCTGGGCAAAGCTGGCCAATCAAAAAATAAACGATCGACTAAATATCTTGATACTTGTGACAGATTAAGTTATTAATTGAATAGGACTCGCCTGCGATCGGCATTGTCGATCGCCCGAGGACAGTTTTATACCAATTTTGCACAAACAGCCCAATATTTGATATAGATGGAGCAGATAAGTATAGCAGTCCTGATGACTTGCCATAACCGCAAGTTAAAGACTTTGGCCACTCTAGAGTCGCTGTTTAAGCAAAAATTAACAAAGGAAATTGCACTCAATGCTTATCTGGTAGATGATGGTAGCACTGATGGCACAGCAGAAGTAATACAGCAAACATACCCTCACGTCAAGATTTTTTCGGGAGATGGTAACTTATTTTGGAATGGAGGAATGCGGGTTGCTTTCAGCGAAGCTATGAAAGACGATCCAGACTACTATGTCTGGCTCAACGACGACACCGTACTCGAACCAGAAGCTTTCAACGACTTGCTCGCCACCAGTAGCGAGCTAATCAAAAAAGGAGAAAAAAAGGCGATCGTTGCCGGCTCTACTCGCGATCCAGAAACCGGTGATTTTACATACGGCGGTATAGTCAAGATTACCCCATTACTTCCCTTTAAATTTCGCTTCCTTCAGCCAACAAAAGCACCTCAGCCTTGTGACAGCATGAATGGTAACTGCGTGTTAATTCCCCGCAGCGTGGTTGAACTGGTTGGCAATCTCGATCCAGCCTTTATTCATTATCTATCAGATTGGGAATACGGTCTGCGTGCCCGACAAAAAGGCTGTACAGTTTGGATAGCTCCAGGCTATCAAGGAACCTGTTCTCCCAATCCGCAATCAACAACAATAGCGGCTGCCAATATGAGTGAAGGCTTGGAAAAAATGAACCAACCCAAGGGTTTAGCTTTTAAAGATGCTACCCTTCAACCCTGGGAAGAGTGGAAAGTTTTTGCTCGCCGTCACGGTGGTTTATTCTGGCCAGTATATTGGTTGCTACCTTACAGAAGGTTAGTTTGGTTTTCAGTTTTAAGCAAGCTGGGATTCAATAAAAACAAAACTGAAGGTGAATAGCATGGTCGATAGAGATGATTTGCGCGTCGCTTGGCTGGTTCCAGAAGTAGAATTGGGCGCATATTGGCAGCCTGTATTAAGAGAATTTACAAAAGTATATAAAAATACTGTGTTTTATACTGGTCGCGTTTGGTCTGGGTTCGATCCGACGCTACCGGGAGCATCAGCAATTAAATTGGTAGGGGAGACTAAATTTGTCGAGACAGAAAAGATCGAAACAGGATACGATCGCGGTTTCATCGCAGTGTCGCCTAGAATCATCGGTCACTTGCTCAAATTTAGGCCACAAGTAGTTTTTCCTCAAGCTTTTTCTTTGTGGACTGTCTTGGTAATTCTCCTCAAACCGCTTTGTCAATGGCGAGTTGCAATTATTTATGACGGGAGTTCGCCAAACACAGATTTTCGAGATTCGAGTTTTCGGACATTCGCCAGACGCATTTTAGCTAAGTTTGCCGATGCTTTTGTTTCTAACAGCCAAGCTGGAAAAAGATATTTGGTGGAAGTTCTCCATGCACCCCAAGAGCAAGTTTTTACGAGAACTTATTTAGTTCCCGATGCGGAAACGCTGCTGAAACCTTTGGTCACAACCAAGCCACTAAATTTAGATCTCAAACACCCAGTTTTTTTATATGTGGGACGGATCACAGCTAGAAAAGGAATTAAGACGCTGTTAGAAGCTTGTGCCCTTCTCAAAAAGCAAGGATATTCTGATTATACTTTACTAATTGTTGGCAAGGGCGACCAGCGAGAGGAGTTGGAAGCTTTTATTAAAGAGCAAGATTTCCCCGAGCAAGTAAACTGGGTGGGATGGGTTGACTACGGAAGTTTGGGAGCTTATTTTCAGCTTGCTGATATTTTTGTTTTTCCTACTTTTGAGGATGTCTGGGGTATGGTTGTACCGGAAGCAATGGTGTTTGGGAAACCGGTATTGTGTTCTAACGGTGCAGCTTCCTGTGAGTTAATTGCGTCTGGGGAAAACGGTTATATTTTTGACCCTAACAATGCCAAGGAGTTGGCAGAAAAAATGCAGATTCTCATAGACAATCCTAATTTGATTGAATCGATGGGAGAGTGTTCGCGACAGCTAATTTCTCAAAAATCTCCTGAAACAGCAGCTAAAGCTTATGTCGAAGTTACATCTTTTTTGATGAAGTCAGTTGACGGTTGACGGTTGACAGTTGACAGTTGACAGTTGACAGTTGACAGTTGTTAGTTGTTAGTTGTTAGTTGTTAGTTATTGGTTATTGGTTATTTATTACCAATAACTTCCTGATTCTATCTACAACAATTCCCAATTCCCAATTCCCAATTCCCAATTCCCAATTCCCAATTCCCAATTCCCAATTCCCAATTCCCAATTCCCAATTCCCAATTCCCAATGCCCTATTCCCTATTCCCTATTCCCTATTCCCTATTCCCAATTACCTATGAAAGTTTTATTATCTGCCTTTGCTTGCGAACCAAATCTAGGATCTGAAGAGGGAGTGGGATGGAATACTGTTATCCAATCTGCTAAACATCACGAAAGTTGGGTATTTACTCGGACGTTTTGTCGATCGTACATTGAAGCAGAACTAGAACGCAATCCAGTGCCCAACCTGCACTTTGTTTATTTCGATCCGTTTGGGTGGAGCGAAGATTGGAAAGGAAAACAAGGATTGCTGCAACTTCACTACTATCTGTGGCAAATCTGGGCTTATTTTATCGCTCGAAAGCTCGATCGCGAAATCGGTTTTGACATAGTACACCACGTAACTTATGTCAAACATTGGTCACCAAGTTTCCTGGCGCTGTTGCCGCATCCTTTTATTTGGGGGCCTGTCGGGGGTGCAGAAGCAGCACCAAAGCCTTTTTGGCAAGATTTTAGCCGCCGGGGCAGAATTTATGAAACACTGCGAGCATTGGCTCAAAGCGTAGGAGAACGCGATCCGTTTGTGGGGCTGACGGCGCGTCGCAGTGCGATCGCGCTAGCAACTACCGAAGAAACAGCAGCCCGACTGCGATTTCTCAAAGCAAAAAATGTGAAAATTTTCTCGCAAGTCGGTTTGTCCCAGCAGGAAATTGAGGAACTAGAAAAATTTCCAACCCCGCCCGATCGACCAATTAGATTTATTAGTGTGGGTCGTCTATTACACTGGAAAGGAGTGCACTTGGGACTCCGTGCATTTGCGGAGGCAAACGTGGAAGAATCGGAATACTGGATTGTGGGAGACGGCCCGGAAAGGAAGCGTTTAGAAGCTTTGGTAACAGAATTGGGACTGGCAAATAAAGTATATTTTTGGGGAGCTTTATCGCGTACTGAAACTCTTTCAAAAATGGGCGAGTCTCATGTTCTCCTCCATCCGAGTTTGCACGACTCGGGAGGTTTTGTATGTACTGAAATCATGGGGATTGGGCGTCCTACGATTTGTTTGGATTTAGGTGGGCCTGCGACTCAAGTAACGGCCCAAACTGGCATTAAAGTCAAGGCTAGCGAGCCCGAAAATTCGACGAAAGGTCTAGCAGAAGCTATAGTGTGTTTAGCGCACGATCGTGAATTGCGAGATCGCTTGGGTCGAGCCGGTCAAAAGCGCGTCAGGGAAATATATGACTGGAACATAAAAGGTAAATTTTTTGCCGAATTGTGCGCCGAATTGTGCGAAGATGTATTCCAAGGCAAATCAGGATAACTTCTGATTTGTGCGATCGCACAAAACAAAGAAAACTATATTTTTTAGGCGGTGAAACGTGAGCGTTGCAATTATTACTGGAGCGGCGGGTTTAATTGGATCCGAGGCTTGTAAATTCTTTGCCAAACAAGGTTTCGACATCGTTGGCATCGACAACAATATGCGTCAGTTCTTTTTTGGTGCTGATGGTTCTACTAATTGGAACCGCCAACAACTCGAAAAATCACTGGGAACAAAGTATTACCATTTAGATGTGGACATTCGCGACTATGAAGCGATTACCAATATCTTTCAGCGGTATGGCGAGTCGATCGAGTTAGTAATTCACACAGCAGCCCAACCCAGCCACGATTGGGCTGCCCGCGCTCCTAAAATAGATTTTACCGTCAACGCTAACGGTACTCTCAATCTTTTAGAAGTAACTCGCTTGTACTGTCCCAAAGCCGTTTTCATTTTTACTTCTACCAACAAAGTATACGGCGATACGCCCAACAAATTACCTTTAATTGAATTAGAACACAGGTGGGAAATTGAACCAGGTCACACTTACGAAGGTGGGATTCGGGAAGATATGTCAATCGATCAGTGCCTGCACAGTTTGTTTGGTGCGTCTAAGGTGTCCGCTGATATTTTAGTTCAAGAATACGGTCGTTATTTTAATATGAATACGGCTTGTTTTAGGGGTGGCTGTCTGACTGGGCCCAATCATTCGGGAGCTCAATTACACGGATTTCTCGCCTACTTGATGAAGTGCGCCGTGACAGGAACTCCCTACACCGTGTTTGGGTACAAAGGCAAGCAAGTCCGCGACAACATTCACAGTGCTGATTTAATTTCTGCTTTTTATGAATTTTATAAAGCTCCCAGAAGCGCCCAGGTTTATAATACAGGAGGAGGCAGATATAGCAATTGTTCGATGTTAGAAGCCATCCAGATGTGTGAGGCAATTGCTGAACGCAAATTTAATTGGACATATGCAGAAGGGAATCGCATTGGCGATCACATTTGGTGGATTAGCGACAACTCAAAATTTTCCAGCCACTATCCTGACTGGAAAATGAAATATAACGTCAAACAAATCCTACAGGAGATTTATGACTGTAACCGCGAGCGCTGGCTGAAAGAAGGGGCGCAGAATTGAGCGGGACAAAAATAATGGGCTGGCATTTTTGGTAAAGATTGAATACAACGTTAAACAAATCCTACAGGAGATTTATGACTGTAACGGCTGTTGGCTTACAGAGGTGTTCTATGATCGATCTCGGGAAAAAGAATGTACTAGGCATATTAGTAAATGCCCTGAATTATGAAGCGGCTGTCAGCAAAATTATTGCGGCAGCCAAGGCCGGAAAACCACTTTCAGTTTCGGCTCTAGCGGTGCACGGGGTAATGACAGGGGTTCTTGACAGCACTCACCGCTATCGGCTCAATCACATTGACTTAGTATTGCCGGATGGACAACCGGTAAGGTGGGCGTTAAATTTGCTCTACAATACGGGATTGCCCGATCGAGTTTGCGGGCCGAATGCGATGTTAGAAATCTGCGAACGTGCGGCCGAAGAAGGATTATCTATCTATTTGTACGGCTCTAAAGCTTCTGTACTGGAGGCTTTGTCTCGCAATCTCTGCCAACTTTATCCCAAGTTAATTATTGCTGGAACTCAGCCTTCTAAATTTAGGCACGTTTCGCCGGAAGAGAAAAAGGAAATTGCGCTGCAAATTCGCAACAGCGGTGCAGCCATTACTTTTGTAGGTTTGGGCTGTCCGCGACAAGAAGTCTGGGCTTACGAATACCGGGATGACATATCAATGCCACTGATTGCTGTAGGTGCAGCCTACGATTTTCATGCGGGAAATTTGGCTAAATCTCCTGAGATTTTAGGTAAGATGGGTTTGGAATGGCTGTTTAGGTTCATGAAGGAACCCCGACGCCTCTGGAAGCGGTATGTTTTGTTAAATCCGCTTTATATCTGGCTGTTTTTGCTGCAAGCTTTCAAATTAAAAGAGTTCGACCCCAAAGACGCCACGCCGCCTGTGGAAGAAGTATTGTATGGTTGAATTTTATCTATTGTGTTGTAAATAGTCAGTTTTGACTAATAAAAAGCCACAAGCCGAAAGTAGAAATAATAAATAATTATTTTAACTGGCAACTTTAAACTTGTGACTATTTAAATCGAGAATTAATGGGTTGTTTTCTGTGATTTTTGTTTTGCTTGCTTTGTAACTTGCTATTTAGATTGCTGAGGAACTAGCAGCCGTCATTGTTCGATCGTTTGGGGGACTTGAACTCGACAGCCAGCACAGTTGCAGCCTGAAGTTATGAGGGCGAGGTCTCCTATTTTGTCAGAGTTGATTTCTGGCAGCGAGGATTGGGTTTCGTCTTGATTTATGTCTGGATTGGCTGATATTTCGCCATTGCGCTCAATGCTGGGATTTGGGGAAATTCGGGTGCTAGCATTAGCGGGATTTACCGCTAAGATCGTTAAGGCTACAGAACCGGAGCAGCCGAGCAAAGTTAGTAGGTTTTTGTTCACGATAACTTTCCTGTAGAGGGGAAAGACATTAGTTTAACAGACTGATTTGAGCCATCGCATAAAATTTAACTTTTTATTTGAGATTGCTTGTTTGTATTGAAACAAGTTTGGCAATTAGTCTAGTCTAAATTCAGGCTATTGTATGTTTGTGGGAAAATTAAAAAAATTAGAGCCGATCGACCGCACGGCTGTATCATTGATGGTATTGCTGAGTTTCGCGATCGGGTTTTTGCTTGCTCTGGGCGATCGATCTTTACCGAAAGTGCGCGATTTTAGCTGGGAAAACAAACAAGTAGGGGCGAGAGATACGGCTTTTGTCCTGACTTTCAGCCGCCAGATGGATCGTGCAAGCGTTGAAGCAAACCTGCACGTCGAGCCACCTTTGCCGGGAAAAATTAGTTGGTCGGGGCGACGGCTAGTATATACTTTGATCGCGCCTCCCCAGTACGATCGCACTTATACAATTTCATTGCAACAAGCGCGGGAAAAACTAGGTTCTGACAAACAAGGAAATGCGATCGCACCGTTTGTCAGTCAATTTAGCACGCCCGATCGCGCTTTTGTTTACACTGGCACAGAAGCCTCAGAAAAAGGGCGGTTAATTCTTTACAATCTCACCCGCAAACAAAAAATCATCCTCACTCCTGAAAATTTAGTAATTAAAGATTATAAAATTTACCCAGTGGGCGATCGCATTTTATTTTCTGCTAGCGAATGGTCAAAATATCAGCCTGGTTTGTACGAACAATCCTTGTATGCCGTCACTACAGGCAGAAGTTCCGATCCGGCTCAAAAACCTGGCAGCATTCAGCAGATTTTAGGCAATCAAGACTATGAAAATCTCAAATTCGATCTGTCTGCTGACGGCAAGACGATCGCGATTCAGCGGGCAAAGAGGGGCAATGCAGAGGACATTGGTTTGTGGGTAGTGCGATCGTCCACTTCGGCGGTGCCGCAGCGGTTGTTAAGTCATCCCGCTGGAGAATTTGCGATCGCCCCAGACAGCGCAACTTTAGCCAATCCCCAAGCAGACGGGATCGCCATTTTATCCCTCACACCAAACGTCAAACCTTTAGAGTTCATACCATCTTTTCGGAGAGTGTTCAGCTTCACTCCCGACGGCAGAGAATCGGCAATGCTCAAGTACAATAGCGATTTTACGCAGTCAATCTTTTTAGTAACCAACCAGGGATTGCAAAAAGAATTGATCCGCACCGCCGGAGAATTCCTCAACTGTCAGTTTGATCCCAGAAATCCTCAGCTTTACTGCTTGTTAACCAGGCGCCAGCCCGGAAAAGATTTTTCCGAGCAACTCACCCTAGAAGCAATTAATTTGCAGACATTTGCAGTAAAACCGCTGTTAGTTTTGCCCGACCAAGTGGAGACAAAAATGAGCTTGTCGCCCGATGGGTTAGAATTGCTGTTAGATCGGCTAGTTGTCAAGAAATCGGAACCAGTCGCAGGAGATTTGAGAACAGATGGCGGAAATGCGATCGCCTCTTCAACTCTCATACTTTTAAACTTAAAAAACGCACCGGCATCTACTAATAATTCTCCATCACCCGAAGACTTGCCTTTAAAAGGATTCCGCCCCCGCTGGCTGCCCTAAACAAAATCTTTTACCAAAAAGAATGGGTTTAAAGCCGGAAGCGCGATCGGGATAAATTAAAAGAAAACAATTCATTAATCGAATCCTCTTCCTTCTAGGTAGAGGTAGCTGTCAACTATCAACCAATACTGTTTACTTAAGACCGATCCCCCCTAACCCCCCTTAAAAAGGGGGGAAAGAAAGCTCTTAAAGTCCCCCTTCTTAAGGGGGGATTTAGGGGGATCTCCGAGTATAAGAATTCTTAAGTGAACCGTATTGAACTATCAACTATCAACTGTCAACTGTCAAAGGACTTACGCAAGAGGCCTAGAGATAGGGGCGATTCCTGCTCGGGATTGTTCCTACTTTCACACCGTATGCAGAGCTGGTGAGTCAGGGTAGCATCTCAGTTTGCTTGAATAGTGCCACATCGCTTGCGATAGCTTTATAGAAGCTTTGCTATGTGGGGAAAGTAGCACTAAGGCAAAAAAGACGTAATTGCCCAAGTTAGATGCACCCGTCCGTCATGCGTAAGTTCTGTCTTAGGTAATGGGAAGCCTCGCTTCTGAAATTCTCAAGGTAATAAGAAATTCTCAAAGCCTTATTTCCCTTCCTTCGCTCTTACTATGACTTTTGTACAACAATTCTGACTGAATCGTATTTTTTCTCGTCGGGAGCCAGAAATGTTTTCAGTAGTAACTTCCAAGCTTGGAGTTTACTGTTTGCTTTGGGCTTTACCATCCCAGGAGATTGCCTTGAATCGAGCGCATTCAAAATTTTTCTTTCATCATCGATCCAACCGTTAGTAAATAGGCGATAGTAGCCATTAAACTCGGTAGAAATCACCTCAAATCCCACCTGTTGGCAGATAGCGCGCAAACTGTCCGGTGTGAAGAAATAAAAATGCCTTGGCACATCTAGATGGAGCCATGCAATCCCTGATTCTTTTAGCGCCCTACACGAGTTATTTGGTACTTCCATCACCAATTTGCCGCCGTCCACGAGCAACTCCATGGTATTGCGGAGTGCCAGTACAGGATTTATGGTATGTTCCAGTACGTGGTTCATAATAATCATGTCGTATTTTCTCGACGTGATTTCCGGGGGCAAAGATTCAGCAGTGCCATAATATACATCAAGATTTCGTTCCTCGGCGAAACGCAAAGCTTGTCTATCTGGTTCTACTCCCCAGACTTTGTGACCATCCAATTTGAAGTCTTCCAGCAGTTTGCCATTGGCGCAACCGATTTCTAGTATCGAGTAAGAAGAAGTCCCGAACTGCTGTTTCCACCATTGAGTGGTGACATCTACTCCCTTATCGAAACGCCAAGCTAGATGGGTTCGCAATTTATCGAAGAAGGAAATAGAAGAGGGTGCTTCTGAGTCGGTAAATTCTGCATGGTGAGTATAGTAATCGTCGATGTCGTAGAAGCTCTCAATTTGGTCTAGTTCTGGTAGAGGATGGAGGCATCCAAGTTGTGATTTTTGACACCAGTACAATTGAAATGACTCTTTATTTGCAGGTCTTCGCCAATCACCCGGGATGAATAACCAGGGTTTCATACTCTGTCCCGATATAAGGGAAACTACAGTAGGACTTAAGGGCTTCTGAGTTTGCATTGGAGTTCTCCTTATTTTACAGACTTGATGTACTGATAACCACCGGAGTCGCAGTTTACATCATGAAATCAGTTATCGCAGTTGAAAATTGTGTGTTCTGATACACAGTAGATGATTACCCTAAAATTATGAGGATTCAGAAACAGATTTCTCCGGCATGGTTGTTAGCTTAGCATCTTATTGAAGATAACTCATTGAATTTCAATACTCAGGACAGGTTTTAGTCAGAAATCAGGCTGGGATAGGGTTTGGGCTTTCTCGACAGCTCAAATTTAAACGGTAGAATGAGGGTTTGGGCCACTGCCCAAAAATGTCGAAATTATTGTAACTTGCTTTGTCACTTGTTCGATAAAAACACACTTGTTCCCTTATTTTCTTTGATAAAGCGGATATAAAGGTGCTTGAACACTGACTTAATCACCCGAGGCATCCCAAAGTCGATCGGCATCATATTTTCCGGCAATTTCCAATCGAAAACCTTGAGAGTTTCCGGGCGCAACAGTGGAAAATCGAGTTCCTCCAAATTCGAGCACAGTCCCAATCTCATCGCCGCAGCTACAGTCGGAACCATTGCTGGATCGACATTAATAATTTCCACTAAAGTTCGATCCAAAGCAAACACATCACTGGAGGCGCCCAAAATTCCTAAAAACTTAGGTTCGCCGCCGCTGGGCCCGTTACCTTCGTGACCGATAATGCCATCCAAAATCGTCAAATTTGGGTTAATTGTCCGGGCCGTTTCTACCAGCATTTGACCGAATCTGGCGCTATCTTTGCCGGCTTCCATGTGCCACCAAGCCTTCATTTTCCCGGGCACGCAGCCGAACAAGTTTTTGACGCCCATTGTGACGGTTAATTGAACGTGAGATTTGAGTTTGGGCAGATTAATCACCACATCCGCTTCCATTGCTTCTTTGCAAAGTCGGAGATGATTGAAATCTTGGCTGACTGTTTTGTAACGTTTTCCTTGAAACTCTACTACGGGCAAATTTAGTTCTGCCAACAGTGGCAAATAACCGTTGGCTTTGGCGACACCTATGGCGCTACCAAAAGCCGGACTGTCTCCTAAAAACGGTTTACCACCTGCTTCGATGACCATTTTCGCCACGCAGTAAACTAATTCTGGGCGGGTGACGCATTCTTTGGTAGGGCGAGCACCTGTGAGGAGGTTGGGTTTGAGTAAAACACGATCGCCCGATTTGACAAAAGCTGAGATTCCGCCCAAGGGTGCGAGCAGGTTCTCTAAAGATTTTTGTAGCTTTTGGCGATCGTATGAATTGGCCCGAATTAAACTAACAGAAGACATAATCATTCAGTTGACAGTTGACAGTTGACAGTTGACAGTTGATAAAAGAAGGAAGAGGATTGGAGTAATGAATCGTGTTATTTTAATTTCTCCCGATCGGGGAGAGGCTTTAAACTAATTGTTTCTGGGAATCGGGAATTGGGAATTGGGATTTGGGATTTGGCGATCGGGAATTGGCAGGAGAAATGGATTATTAGTATTTTTACACTTCGTGATTACCAATTACCAATTACCAATTACCAATTACCAATTACCAATTACCAATTACCCATTACCAATTACCCATTACCATCAACCAAGTTTAAGTAGACATCGGTAATCTGCCAGAAGCAGCCCGCTGCATGGTACTAACTCGCAGGGAGTTAGGGAAAATTCCTTGACCTTGAAGTTCCGGGATAGCAGGTTTAACTTCCACTTTCACCAATCGGGCCGTGCAGATAAAAACCGTTTGATCGACTAGATGAAAAGTCAACCAAGGTTGATTTAACAAATTCAGCACTTCCTCTTGAAATTCTAGTGCGGGCATCGGAATAGTAAAGGTTTCCGTGTGACCTTCCACATAATGAAATGTCACTTGAGTGGTGTTCTCTTTATCTTGAGTTACTTTGCCAAAGGAACCTGCGCGCATAAATATTGCTCCCAAACTTTAGAGTTGAAAAGATTAAGATGGCGGTTGAAACCGCGTCTAAAGAAACCTAGGCGTTAGATAGGACGTACGGTTGAAACCGCGTCTACACAAACGAAGTCCACCTGCGTGGTGTAAAGAAAATACTTTAATTTTAACCGCCCGGCCTTCAACCCGCACTAGAAGGGTTTTGTTTTGATAGACGCGGTTTCAACCGCCCGGTTTTCTGGCATCGCACTCATTTTCTCCAAATCGAGAACTGTTGCCAAGTCTTCTGCATTCATTAAACCGCGTTCCAGCACAATTTGCCGCAAAGATTTGCCGGTTTCGAGAGATTCTTTGGCGACGGCGGCGGCGTTGAGATAGCCGATGTGAGTATTGAGGGCGGTAACGAGGGCGAGACTGCCTTCTGCGTAGGCGAGACATCGATCGCCATTGGCTTCAATTTTGTCGAGGCATTTGGTTGTTAGGGCGCTGATGGTGTTGCCCAAAATTTCGATGCTGTGAATTAGATTGTAGGCGATCAGGGGCATCATTACGTTCAATTCTAATTGTCCTGCTTGGGCTGCTAGGGCGATCGCGCTATCGTAACCCATGACTTGAAAACAAACCATCGATGTCATTTCTGCCATCACCGGATTGTATTTCCCAGGCATAATGGACGAACCAGGTTGCACGGGAGGCAGTTGAATTTCCTTGAAACCTGTTTTTGGCCCCGAGTCCATCAAACGCAAGTCGTGGGACATTTTAACGCAATCCTGAGCGAGATTTCGGATGGCGCCGGAGACATTGACAAACGGCGCCATACTCTGCATTGCTGCCATTAAATGTGGTGCTGGTTTCAGAGGTTTTCCGATTAACTCCGAAAGAATTTGAGCGACTTTTTCGCAGTATTCTGGGTGAGTATTTAAGCCAGTTCCCGCGGCGCTTCCGCCCAATCCCAAGGATGTTAAATCTCCGGAAGCAGTGGCAATTCTGGCACTGTGCTCTCTAAGAATCTGTGCCCAAGCGGCGAAGGTTTCGCCGAGTCGCACCGGGACGGCATCTTGCAGGTGAGTGCGGCCGGATTTGACGATATTGTGGAATTCTACGGCTTTTTTGTCCAGGGATGCGATCGCCTGCGACAAAGCCGGGAACAAAGTTTTTTCCAAAGCCAACAATCCGCCAATCCGAATTGCAGTTGGAATCACATCATTGGTTGATTGACCGTAGTTTACGTGATCGTTGGGACTAACGCGCTTGTAGTTACCTTTTTCATCGCCCATAATTTCCAAAGCGCGATTGGAAAGAACTTCATTGACATTCATGTGGTGAGAAGTTCCGGCGCCTGCTTGGTAGACATCAACGACAAATTGATCGCGCAAATTTCCTGCTAAAACTTCATCAGCAGCTTTAATCAGTGCTGTGCTGATATCTTCAGGAATGCAGCCTAGTTTACCGTTAGCTATGGCGGCAGCTTTTTTAATTAAAACGCAAGCATCGACGTAAGTTGATAAAGGCTTGATACCGCTAATTGGAAAATTTTCAACGGCGCGCAGAGTTTGGATGCCGTAGTAAACAGTAGATGGGATTTGTTTGTCTCCCATCGAGTCGCTTTCGGTGCGGTAGGTGATGGTTGGCTGTTGAGTCATATCGTCTGGTTTGTGATAATTAGGAAGTGTACAATTTTTTGGGTAACACCACGCTGCGGGTGTTTTTACTGTACCGCACCCGCTGGCGACTGTGCAGTAATGCTTCAACAGTTGACAGTTGACAGTTGACAGTTGACAGTTGACAGTTTGAGAGCGACCTCTACCTAGAAGGAAGAGGATTGGAGTAATGAATAGTCTGATTTTTATTTCTCCCGATCGGGGTTACGACTTTCAACCAATTCTTTCTGGTAAGTTGCGATCGCCTAGAATTATCTCACATCTCGGGGTTCCCTCTCCAATCAAGTTGGCGGTAAGGGCGATCGCACGCACACAGCCCCAGTCAGCTATAATCCTACAAGTAAACAAATTTCACTCTTACTGTTAAACTCCCATGAGAACACCAGCAAAAAGTTTCAAATTCCCGCTCAATATTTTGACGATCGGCTTAAGTGCATCCCTGATTTTTCCAGCTTCAGTAAAAGCCATATCCAGCATGGTTTCCTCCCCAGCAACTTCCGAAAAACCTGCCGTTTTAATGGCTAAGGTTCAGCAGCGAATCCAGTTCAAAAAAGGTACTAATTCAGCGGAAATCAAAGGAGGAGTAGCGCGCGGCACTGTTAATACTTATTTGATTAAAGCTAAAAAAGGGCAAAAGATGAAGATCGAGATCCAATCCCTTGAAAAAAATGCTGTTTTTAACATCATAGACCCAAATACAAAGACAATAGTTAAAGAATCAAAAAACTGGTCTGGAGAATTGAGCCAAACAGGAGACTATCAAATAGCTATCGGCACAGAAAGAGGAGGTGCAAGTTACAGTATGTCAGTTTCGATCGAGTAAGTAACCACACAAAATTAATTACATAAAAACTCCTTTGTCGGCAATGGTTTCAGTTAGTCGTAGGGTGTGTCGCACGAGAACAATCCCTAAATTTCACGCCATATCTCATGGCGACGCACGTTACACATTGGGTGGACGAAACAAACCATACAATATAATTGTTCGTTTTGCTGATAAGAGGCTCAGTTTATAAGGTGCGTCGCTTTGAGATTGTCCATTTTTTTGAGGGATTGTTAATGGCGACGCACCCTACAGCTAATGTTGTATAAATGCCTGAAAATTGGTATTAAATCCTGACAAGCGAATTTCTTGATGGTACCCGCCACGTGATTTATCCGTGGAATCAATCCCAAATCGAAAATCTAAAATCCTCTCTTCCCCCAAATTTATCCGTGGGGTCGCCTCTAAAATCTAAAATCTAAAATCTAAAATCGATTGACTTGTGGGATGGTGCCCAGAGTCCGTCCGAAAATTTGATTAAAAGGACTTTTGCAAGAAGTCTAAGGTGCGTCGCTTTGAGATTGTCCATTTTTTTTGAGGGATTGTTAATGGCGACGCACCCGACTACTGTTGAACCGGGTAATTTTAGGGTGGTAAATATTCCATTAAAATTTAAAACAAATAATCTATACACCGTTCCGGTTCATCGTACCGTAACTGTTTAACCAAATTTCTGGATTTTGTAACAAAAGTTCAAGCTTTGCATCCCGTAAAGTTGTTATATTTGGGTTGCAAAAACAATTTTGAAGCGGGCGCATTGTCAAATATTATGTCGCGTTACCAAACCATAAATAACCTTGTTAGCCTCCAACAGGCACTCGAAGGAATAATTGTTGACGATTTAAAAAAGCTCAAAGCATTATTACCAGATCCTCGTAAATTAACCCGTAAAGCAGATCTGGTTGATGGCATTAGATCGCAATTGCTGGGAGAGAACCTTCGGAAGGTGTGGGCGAAATTAGACGACCTTCAAAAAGCGGCTGTAGCTGAAGTTATACATGGGGAGGATGGTATTTATTTTCCTGAGATATTTAGCGCAAAATACGGAGAACCAGCAAATTTTGGAACAAGCGATCGCTATGGAACTAACAGAGAACCATCACTGCTATGCTTGTTTATTTATGGCAGGCAGATACCCTACGATTTAGAAGAAGAATTGCTGAAATTTGTTCCAGAACCCAAAGAAGCCACGTTAGATAATGTTGGTGAAACATTACAAAATCAGGTTAAACTCAGCGTTCAAAGATATAACTATAGTACAGGAGAAAAGGAGACAGAAGAATACGATATTCCCTTGGCTTCTTGTGAAACACAGTTGGCAGCTACAAAGGATTTTGCAGCCGTTTTGCGTCTGATTCAGTCGGGTAAAGTTGCGGTTAGCGAGAAAACTGCTTTACCTACTGCTGGAAGTGTAAAGGCGATCGCCTCTATATTGCAAGGCGGTGATTTTTATAATGAGGAACAGCGTCAAATTAGCCTAGCCAAGGATAGCGACTACGATGATGAAGTATTCGCTGAAATCGGTAGCATCAAGCCCTTTGCTTGGATAATGATAGCGCAAGGGAGCAAGTTCGCGGAACGATCGGGCAAAAAGCTAGTTTTGACAAAAGCGGGACAGAAAGCTTTACAAGAATCACCCGCCAAAGGTTTACAGACAGCATGGAAACGCTGGTTAAAGACAAAAGTCTTTGATGAATTTCGCCGCATTGATGCGATCAAAGGACAAACTGGGAGGGGTGCAGGTGGCATTACGGATGTCACTTGGCGGAGAGATGCGATCGTCTCTGTGCTCGTAGAATGTCCTGTGGGTAAGTGGATTATGTTTCATGATTTTAGTAGATATCTAGTCGCAACGGGCCATAGATTTGAGGTGACGGAGGAACCGTACTATCTGTATATTGGTGAAGCTGGGTATGGAAACTTATCAGAATTGGGTGGCGACAGTTGGCCGATTCTGGAAGAACGATATATGCGCTGTTTTTTGTTTGAGTATGCTGCTACTTTGGGAATCATTGATGTTGCATATGTCGATCCGTTACTCATACCATCCGATTATGACTATCTTTGGGGAACGGACAATCTGGAATTTCTCAGTCGTTATGATGGCTTAGTATATTTTCGCTTGACGGCTTTGGGGGCTTATTGTTTGGATTTGACGGATAAGTATATTCCGCCAGCAATTGAGGTTCGTCAAACGCTGCGGGTATTGCCGAATCTAGAAATTATTGCGGCGGGAGATGGTGTCGAGACATCTGATGCGATCGTCCTGGATATCTATACTAAGAAAGTTTCGGATGTGGTGTGGCGTCTCGATCGCCCAAAAATCTTTGTAGCCATTGAAAACGGATATCCATTAGCCGAGTTTACAGAGTTTTTGGACGCCCGGAGTATTGAACCGCTGCCGCAAACTGTGCAACAATTTCTGACGGATGTTACAGAGCGATCGAATAGCGTGCAAGATATAGGTAGTGTCAGGTTGATCGAATGTACTACCGCCCATATAGCATTGCTGATTGCCAATGATTCCCGTACTAAAAAGTTCTGTCAGTTGGCGGGCGATCGCACTGTAGCGGTTCCATTGGGCCAGGAAACGAAATTTCGCACCGCCCTGCGACAAATGGGTTATGTCTTACCCCAGTCGGATAAATAATACACCTGATATTATGAGTATCAACAATCGCGCGAAAACCTTTGTATCTTTCGTTTATAGCCGAGGCAAGATCCCCCTAAATCCCCCTTAAAAAGGGGGACTTTGAGAAGCATCCTGTCTCCCCCACAAGAGTATTTGTAGGGTGCGTCGCTGGCGATAAATCCCTAAAAAAGATATACAATCTCGATCGCGACGCACCTTTGACATAGACTGGAACAAATCAACCAAACATTTCTCTTCCTTCTTCCTTCTCCCCTCTTTTTACCCTGATCGAACTCGAAGGGATTTTTTCCTTCTATCAACTATCAACTATCAACTGTCAACTGCCAACTGTCAACTATCAACTATCAACTGTCAACTGCCAACTGTCAACTGCCAACTGTCAACTGCCAACTGCCAACTGTCAACTGTCAACTATCAACTGTCAACTGTGAATTATGAGTTATGTTGCTGAGAATGCTTTAATCGTGCAGAGCGATCGCTCAATTTTACTAGAAGTTCACGCCCCTACAGCGAAATTAGCACGAGAAGCGATCGCACCTTTTGCCGAATTAATCAAAAGTCCCGAACACATCCACACCTATCGGATCACGCCCTTGAGTGTGTGGAATGCCAGGGCGGCGGGAATGTTAGTTGAATTGATGATCGCAGCGCTGCGAAAGTATGCTAAATATGATATTCCCGAATCGGTAGCGCAGGAAATTGAACTACTCGGTACGCGCTACGGATTGACGGTAATTGAAAGGATTGATGCGGAAAATCCCAATTTACAACTGCGGATTGTCGATCGCCCGCTGACGGAGTTGTTAGTGCGGGACGATCGCGTAAAACCGCTGTTAGGTAAGCGGATTTCGGATCTTTGCTTTCAAGTCGATGCGGGGAATCGGGGTGTACTCAAACAAGCTTTGCTAGCAGTAGGTTATCCGGCGGAAGATTTGGCTGGATATATCGAGGGTGCCGAGTTGGCGATTGCGTTGCGCGATCGCACTTTAGGAGGCGACTTACCCTTCAATTTGCGCGCCTATCAAAAGGAAGCCGTAGAGGCATTCTATCAAGGCGGAGAGGTTAGAGGTGGCAGTGGGACGATCGTCCTACCATGCGGGGCTGGTAAGACGATTGTGGGGATGATTGCGATGAGTTTGGTGCAGCAAAAGACACTGATTCTCACCAGCAGTTTGACTTCGGTGCACCAGTGGCGCAGGGAAATATTGGACAAGACGAGTTTAACTGAAGATGCGATCGCCGAGTACAGCAGCAACAGCAAAAAAACGGCTTCTGTAACTCTCTCGACTTACCAAATGCTCAGTTATCGATCGACTAAAGATGATGAATTCCCCCACTTCGAGTTATTTAACGCGCAATCCTGGGGACTGATTATCTATGATGAAGTTCATCTATTACCCGCACCGATATTTCGGATTACCGCCGACTTACAAGCGCGACGCCGCTTAGGTTTGACTGCGACATTGATTCGCGAAGACGGGAAAGAAGGCGATGTTTTCACGCTAATTGGCCCGAAGCGCTATGACGTACCTTGGCGGGAATTGGAAGGACAGGGATTTATTGCTACAGCTAATTGTACCGAAATCCGCGTCGCCCAAAATGAGGTCGAAAAAATGGAATATGCCCTAGCGCCGCGCCGCAGTCAGTTTCGGATTGCTGCGGAAAATCCGGGTAAGTTGGATGTGGTGCAAAATTTGTTGCAAAAGGAAGCGGGACACCGTATTTTAATTATTGGTGAGTATCTCGAACAGTTGGATGCGATCGCCCGAGTTACCGATTTGCCGCTGATTACGGGGAAGACAAAACAGGTTGAGCGCGATCGGTTATACGAAGCATTCCGTCACAAAGAGATTCCCGGATTAATTCTATCTCGCGTGGGCAATTTTGCCGTCGATTTACCCGATGCCGATGTGTTAATTCAAGTATCAGGTAAATATGGTTCTCGCCAAGAAGAAGCGCAGCGCCTCGGACGGATTCTCCGGCCTAAATCTGACGGACATACTGCGAGTTTTTATACATTAGTGTCGCTACAAACTTGCGAGGAAGATTTTGCGCGACACCGCCAACTGTTTCTGACTGAACAGGGCTACAGTTATACTATTGAGGTTCAAGGCGATGGTTAGTTGGCTTGGCAGGATAGACCGGGTGCATCTCATTTTTGCAAATATACTCGTAGGGGCGAAGCCCTTCCCAAATTGAGATGCACCCATCGATTAAGTTAAGCTATAATAGACTGATTGCAACCTTAACCTAAACATGACTCAAGCTGAAAAGACTTCTATTTTTCAAAAAGCAATAGATACCGTAGAAGCTCTCTCGCCTGAAGAGCAGAATATGCTGATCGATATCATTCAAAACCGTCTTAAGCAACAGCATCGCGATGAACTATTGAAAGCAGTTGCCGAGTCAGAAAAAGATTATGAAATAGGCAATGTGCGTCGAGGTACAGTTGCCGACTTGATGGCGGAGTTAGATGAGTGAAAACTTTAATTTGGAGTTCAGCCTTTACTCGTGCGCTCAAGCGTTTAGTTCGCCAAAATCCGCAATTGCGCTCTTTAGTTGAGCAAACATTACAACAACTTGCTGAAGAGCCATTTGCTCCTACTTTACGGACTCATAAACTCAAAGGAGATTTATCGGATAGATGGTCTTGTTCCATTGACTATAGCAATCGAATTGTGTTTAAATTTGTTCATAATTCAGATACAGATGAAGCAGAGATTTTACTGCTGACTCTTGGCTCTCATGATGATGTTTACTAAGTTTTATGAATACAGCCTCTAATTGCTTGGATGATTATGAAATGCTGGATGACTGTATATAACTGCTGATGGGATAGGATTTTAGCGATCGAAATTGTGATCGGCGTGATTTGCAAACATGGAACTACAAAACTTGGCTGCGTGATAAATAAACCGATCAACGCTTAAGGAAGGTAATTGAAATGTCAGAAACAATCAATTTTGAGCAAGCCGTGTTAGAGAATCTGCGACAGTTGCCAACTGAGAAACAAGAAGAAGTCCTCGACTTTGTACAATTCCTCGTGCAAAAAGCGTCACAGAAAAAGCAGTTATCCAGCGAAAGTTCTGAGTCTAACAATTCGCCAACAACCGCACCTACTCTCAAGCTCTCACTTACAGAAATTGCTAGGTTGCCGATCGCAGAACGCCATAAAATACTAGCACCATATATAGCAGCTACAGCCGAAGATTTTTTGACTTATCCTGAATTAACGGAGTTTTCGGTACTTGATGGCGAAGAATCTTTAATTGACTCAGCTATTACTCGCAGCCACGAGGCTTTTTTGAACAGCTACGCACCCGAAGACGAAGGACTTTATGATGACTATTGAATCGGGTGATTTTTGGGTAGCAAATATTCCCTTTACAGGTGGCGCAGGCTCTAAAAAACGTCCCATACTTTTATTGTGGTTGGATGGCGAGGATGTGGTAGCAGCAGCCGTCACCTCTGCAAAACCCCGCAGCCAAACTGATGTATTTCTTAATGATTGGCAAGCCAGCGGTTTGCGTATTGCTTCAACAGTGCGTTTATCTAGATTAGATTGTTTGGAAAAGTCTTTGTTGCTGGCGAAAATCGGACAAATTTCTCAAGCAGATGCAGAAGTAGTGAAACGAGTTTGGGATTTGTATGTTAAGCCTCAATTTTAATGATAAAGCGATCGCCCTTACAACTCCCTCAACCCAGGCCCAACCACAATACTTAATAAAAACTTTACAAAAGTTACCATGTTGCCCAACACGAGTTAGAGTTATCCTCTAAAATCCAGCAATCCTGCAAAGCGTCAACCTTCCAGTCACTTACGATGTCACATTAGCCAGATGTCCCGATTTATTGATACTCGACTACGGCTTAATTAAAACAGCGCCGCAAAAGACATCAAATAAATGTTAAGCAGCGCAACATATCTAAATCTAGTAAAATTTGACATCTACCGATATCTGAGTGAAAATCGTCTTATTTCATTAGCAGCTTCTTGCCGTAGATTTATTGATTCAAGCCTACCTAGCTCTTGCCACACCACATTAATAGGCATGAGTACGCCATTATTCACTTGAATAGTAGGGTATTCACAACCTGGATAATCTTCTCTAATAACCCAATCACCTTTTACTCTGCGTCGTATAACCTCTCCTACATAGGCAACTAGATTATCGTATAAATCAGCTTGAAGTTTTTCAAATCCATAACTTTCAGCCTTGCTAGATACAATGTCTAAACTTTTGTATGAATAATCCAACTCCTCATCCAAAATATCTAAATAAATTGTTAACTCATTAATCAATTCATCAACCTTGTTAACGAGCTGTGCTTTGTTTTTTGAAAAATATATCCAATGACTTACAGAATTACCACGATTATTAGCATAGTCATCCCTCACCTTCTGTGTCCATCGCATCATTCGCAGAAAATCTTCTTTAGAGTAAATATATCCTGTACCAGGATTTAAAAATCCTTTTGGATCGAAAACAAATAGAAATCTATCATTTGATAACTCATAAATTTGAGGCTGATTCTTGTATCCAGTGCTATATGTCTCCTCAAAGAATTTTGTAAACTCCTCATGCAGTCTTCCCTCAGATTCTATTAATTCCTGAACCTGATTTCTTTTGAGCCGTTTCGCATTAAGAGATTTCTTCTTTCCCATTTTGATAATAAGTTTAAATGCAACTAATAGCCTAAGTCAAAATAATTGAGCAATTCGTAAACAGTATTTACTGTTTTTTGGCAGGATTCGCAAAAAGTTCTGCACAAGTTGAAAACTCTATTTGATTTATCCGTCAAAAATCTCAATTCTCAAACCTTACCATCCAAACTAAAAAACCCAAAATTTGCTCTACTGGCGGTAAGGAGTAAATATTCAGGTCGATGGTTACTTCGTTTCCAATAAGCTGAAGAAATTGCCATTGGAGACCATTAGTAACACAACCATAGAGGGTAGGTAAAGGTTTTTGTTTAGCTTCATTAAATTTCTGTGCCGCCACCATTTCTGCAACACACTGACCAATTCCTGTTTTTAAATCTGCCTGTTTTGCCTCTACAATAATAATGGCGGGTGCTTCAATTGCTAATTGTTCTGTGGAACAACTGATCAAAAAGTCGCAGCGTCCATTCAATCCCAGAGATTCGTCTACGTTGAAATCTTCCCCAGAGAACAGACTAATTTGACGGTTGACAATGCGGCGAACCTCTACAAGCACAGGGCTAATAATTAGCTCCGATCTGGCTTTTTCGCTGCCTGTAGCTACAGCAAGTGGCAAGGTTTCTTCCAGAGTTGCCGCCAGACTAATACTGGGTTGGATGGGGGCAATTTTAGGGAGAAATCTGATTCCTTCTACTGTGGTTAAATTGAAGGCTTCTTTAACCTTGCTGATGGTTGTGAATTGACTGTATGGCATATTTTTGTGGCTCTCATTAACTAATATATTGTTTATGTGTCAAAAATAAAATTTTATACGTTTTCTATTTCTGTACTTTCTTCTGTTCCATTGTGTTGAGCAGTTGCGAAAGATTCTGATTGAGAATTTCATATCCCTCTGCGTTCAAGTGTAGTTCATCGCTTCTATATTTCGGCAATATCATGCCCTGACTATCGCCAATAATAGGGAATGTATCAAACACTATAATTTTATCTCCAGCTAATGTAGCGATGTAAGTATTGACTTCTTTAATTGCCCGACTTATATCATCAGACCAAAAAGGCTTGCGTTCTAGTGGCACTTCTCCGACTGGGAAAATAGTAGTCACGATTACTACTGCACCTAGATTCTTAGATTCTTCGACAATTCGTTTAATATTTGCTTGACAATTGGCAACGATCGCATTTCTGCTTTCAGGAAACAAGGGAATGGTTTTCAGATCGTTGACACCAACTTGGATAATTACGATTTTGGGTTTTAAGGAACTCACATGATAGGCAAATCTCTCGATCGCCTGAACAGAGGTTTGAGAAGCAATTCCCCGGTTAATAAACTCATATTCACCGAGATTGGGCGATGTCCAACTGGCGGCCCTGGAGTCACCAAAGAAAACCACACGGGTTTGCTTGGTATTAGTAACTGGCTGGGCATTGATAGGATGGTTGGTCAATCCCAGAGGATCTAAGCGAGTTTGATTGAGTTCGCGATAATACTGTTTGGCTCGACCCAAAAGCAGAATATTTAGGAAAATTGAACTTCCTAGCACTAATAAAAGAGCGATCGACAGAATAGTAGGTTTGCTCACTGCCATGTTTTTGGAATTGCGCTGCAATTTAATGTCATATCTTAGGAGAACTCAATATCGATATACTAGCGATATTTAGCTGCATAGCTATCCATTCATCCTAAGTTATGTTCCTTCAAATTCTCCCATTGCTCCCAGCCGAATAGTGATTAACTCTACATCGGTTAACGCTTCATGCGCTCCTTGTCTTGTTCCTTTTGGGGTTGTCCAAAAGCATCCCGCTTCACACACCCGATCGCCCGTTTTAAGACTACCCGAAACGACGAATACATACTCATCAGCCGGATGAGTATGAACTGGAATAATTGTACCTTGCTTCATCTTCAAGCGATGAATCGATCCTTGCGGCACAGGCTCAGCTAATACCACCCAACTTGTCCCAGGAAACACCGATAAATCAGCGAATTGTTGTGTGGATAAGTCTTGAAAACTTTGAGTCATAGGTTTTATTCTCGCCGTGCTGTACATTCATTATACCGATCGCCCTTACAACCCTCCAGCCCATGCCCAACCACAATACTTAATAAAAACTTTACAAAAGTTACCATGTTGCCCAACACGAGTTAGAGTTATCCTATAAAATCCAGCAATCCTGCAAAGCGTCTACCTTCCCGTCACTCATCCACTGGTTCGATGACTCAAACCCAAAGCACCAAAACCGCCACCCCTACTGCAATTTATTCCTTGACAATTGCTCCCGCCTGTGTATTGCGCGGTCAAAACGCTCTATCACAAGCCGGAAATGCGATCGCCCGTTTCGGAAAGCGGCCCCTAATAGTCGGCGGTAGCAACTCCCTCGCCGCCGCCCAACCCTACCTGCAACCAATCCTCGAACAACAACAGCTACAATCCGCGCAAACAGCCTACGGCAAGGATTGCAGCGAAACCAGCCTCGAAACCCTCCGCGCAGCCGTCCAAACCCACAAAGCCGACTTCATCATCGGCGTCGGCGGCGGCAAAGCCTTGGATGCAGCCAAACTTCTCGCCCATCAGTGCCAAATGGCGATCGTCACCATCCCCACATCAGCAGCCACCTGCGCCGCTTGGACAGCACTTTCTAACATTTATTCCGAACAAGGTGCGTTCCAATACGATGTCACATTAGCCAGATGTCCCGATTTGCTAGTCCTCGACTACGGCTTAATTCAAACTGCACCGCAGCGGACATTAGTAGCAGGAATTGGAGATGCGATCGCCAAATGGTACGAAGCATCAGTCAGCAGCGGACACTCAGAACAAACTCTGATAATTTCTGCCGTCCAACAAGCTAGAATCCTGCGCGATATCCTGTTCCAAAAAGCAGCCGCCGCCCTCAAAGAACCAGGTAGCGAAACCTGGCAAGAAGTCACAGACGCCACCGTATTGCTAGCAGGAGTAATCGGCGGAATTGGCGGGGCCGGGTGTCGCACCGTCGCCGCCCACGCCGTCCACAACGGCCTAACTCATCTATTAGCAAGTCACGGCACATTGCACGGCGAAAAAGTTGCCTACGGCATATTAGTGCAACTGCGGCTAGAAGAAATTCTGCAAAACAATCAACTAGCAGCAACCGCCAGACAGCAACTGCTAAAATTCTACGCCGAGATTGGATTGCCTCAAACTTTAGACAACTTAGGACTCGGAGACGTTAGCCTCACACAATTGCAGCGCGCCGCCGAAATAGCCTGCCATCCCAATTCGGACATCCACAGACTGCCATTTAAAGTTGTTCCCGAACAATTAATGGCAGCGATGGTTTCTACCACCGCACCTGTGGGAGAATTGAAAATCAAGAATTAAAAAAGTTTGTAGTAAGGACTTTAGTCCTTGAAAGGTTGCCCTAGAAAGCACTGAAATCCTTACTACTAACCAGGCAAAATCCGATGTTTTCTACCGCACAACTTGTGAGACAATTAAAAATTAATAATTAAAACAGTTTGGAGTAAGGACTTTAGTCCTTAAAAAACTGTGTGAGAAAGGACTTCAGTCCTTACTACGAACCCGAAAAACAACTAATAACTGATACACAAAAAATGACTTTGGATTGGATTAGCCCTGCTGACAGGTTGCAAAAACTACCGCCCTACGTATTTGCCCGTCTCGACGAACTCAAAGCCCGCGCCCGCGAACAAGGACTAGATTTAATAGACTTAGGAATGGGAAACCCCGACGGTGCGACTCCGCAACCGGTAGTAGAAGCCGCCATCGCAGCTATCCAAAATCCTGCAAATCACGGCTATCCGCCCTTTGAAGGAACTGCCAGTTTTCGCCGTACAATTACCAAATGGTACAGCCGCCGCTACAATGTTGAACTCGATCCAGAAGGGGAAGCATTACCTTTATTGGGTTCTAAAGAAGGTTTAGCGCATTTTGCGATCGCCTATATCAATCCCGGCGACTTAGTATTAGTACCGAGTCCCGCTTATCCCGTATTATTTCGCGGCCCAATCATCGCCGGTGCCAAAGTTCACAACATCATCCTCAAACCAGAGAATGACTGGGTAATTGACTTAGGTTCCATTCCCGACAGCGTAGCCGAACAAGCCAAAATACTCTACTTTAATTATCCCAGCAATCCGACCGGAGCAACGGCCCCCCGCGAATTTTATAAAGATATTGTTGCTTTCGCACACAAACATCAAATTTTGTTGGTTCACGATTTGTGTTATGCGGAATTAGCCTTTGACGGCTATCAACCGACAAGTTTATTAGAAATTCCCGGCGGCAAAGAAATCGGAGTTGAATTTCACACCATGTCAAAAACCTACAATATGGCCGGCTGGCGAGTCGGTTTTGTAGTTGGAAACAGCCGGATCATTCAAGGTTTGCGAACTTTAAAAACTAACTTAGATTACGGCATATTTTCTGCCTTGCAAGCAGCAGCAGAAACAGCGTTGCAATTACCAGATAGTTACTTGCACGAAGTGCAGGAACGCTACCGCACTCGCCGCGATTTTATGGTTGCAGGATTGGCAGAATTGGGGTGGAATATTCCTAAACCTCTGGCTGCAATGTATCTTTGGGTTCCTTGCACTCAGGGCATGAGTTCGACAGATTTTGCCCTGAATGTTTTGCAGCAAACGGGTGTTGTTGTGACTCCTGGTAATGCTTTTGGGCCTGGTGGTGAAGGATATGTGAGGGTTAGTTTGATTGCAGATTGCGATCGACTGGGAGAAGCTTTGCGCCGTTTGAAACAAGCAAACATTCGCTATTAATTACTGGTTACTGGTTATTGGTTATTGGTTAGTTGTTGGTGATAAGCTGCTCTGCATTTAAATTGTATATCAAAAAAGACTCAAAATCTTGTGGGGTGTCCCGCCTGCCCTGAATATGCAATAGACATCTCCAGAAAAGCCAGTTTTGAACAGGCAGGATGCTTGTTCCACAAGAATTATTGGAGATGTCTAATTTAAATGCCCAATTCCCAATTCCCAATGCCCAATTCCCAATTCCCAATTCCCAATTCCCAATGACTATAACGTTTTAATTTGCTCGATCGCCCAGTTGAACGTTTCCATAACTTGCTGGAGGGCAAATTCGTCTTCCAAAGTAGATAAAGCCAGACTCGGCGACCTTCTCTCGCCCGGTTCTGTAGGTAGCGAAAGACCGATCGAACTTAGCTTATTTCTCAATTCCAGCCAATTTTTTTCTGCATTAAATGGCGGTTGGGAACCGTAATTGTCAGCAGAAATCTCCATTCTGCCAGCAATATCTACAGTGAATAACTGATATGGTTTTCTGCCTCTGTGATGCAACCCGGCGGCGAAACCGCCGTAGGTGTCCCCCGTTCCCCAATGGATTTGAATTTCGGGTTCTTGACTTTTTGCCCAAAGGTAGATAGCTCTTGCCATTTGCGCCTCGTCCGCGCCTTGTCTAGCTTTGATTTCCGCAAAAAATGACGATTCATCCCAGCGCCTTCTTTCGCGCATTGCGTTGGATTTTTTATGCTGTGCTTCGGCTGTCTGACCGATAACTCTGGGAACCAAGGTTTTCAAACCATCTTCACTTACATATTGCTTAATTTCCAGGGCCAAAACTTCAAGCGGGTCCATTTGTTCGTTGAGAAATTCCACAACTCGGCGCATTTCAGCGGAAATCTCGTCTGCTACAAATACTAAGCGAATTTTACCGGCTTGCAAATTAGTTTTAACTTTCTGCCAAAATAGGTCTTCATTAGCATCCGCACCGAGAAACTCTTCAAAAATCTGTTCGGGATCGCGACCCCGATCGCGACAATTGGCTTCAAACAGAGCAATAATTGAATCTATTGGCCAGTAAACCAACGCATTAGCAGCATAGTCGATCGACTGACCTAAAACTTTTTGCCGGAGTGCAGCATTAGGAGTGCGCCTGACATCCACCAAAGTAGGAACTGCATTTTGGTCGAGAAACAAGTGATCCAGCGACCACTGGACGGCAGTTTCCTCATCGGTGGGCACTGATTCCCGTGAAATTAACAGCCACTTCCGCGCCGTCGCGCGATCGATTTGATCTCCGGCAATCAGATTAGGATAAGTTACAAGCAAGTCTTGTAACTGGTCTTCCGAGTCGTAGGGCTGTTCCATCATTTCTACCAGCCTGTCGTCGTCCTGAATCAGATAAATACCTCCAGCCATGCACATCCACCTACTTAATTTTAGATTTGAGATTTGAGAATTCAGGCTTAGTCAGTTGATAGTTGACAGTTGACAGTTGACAGTTGACAGTTGTCATTAGTCATTAGTCTTCAGCCTATGATATCGTTTTCGGTTGCATCGGAATTATGTAGTGCAAGCGTCCATAGCGAACGATTGGTTCCCGAGTGAGACGCTCGCACGCTCCATCATTCAAATATATTATTCCGATGCTACCGGATTTGATATGACTTCACAAGGCGCAAGGCATTAGTCATTGAGCATTCTTGATAATTAAAGAATTAAAGAAAAATTTGGAATTTAAGAATTTTTCTTGTTTGTTAATTCCACAAAAAACTCCTTTTGAGCAATGACCAATGACAACTGTCAACTGTCAACTGTCAACTGTCAACTGTCAACTGTCAACTGTCAACTGTCAACTGTCAACTGTCAACTGTCAACTGTCAACTGACAACTGTCAACTGACAACAGTCAACTGACTACTGACAACCAGTAAATACTCGCTGTGCTGGCCCAGTCATGTAAATCCGCCCAGAAACTTCTGCCCATTCGATTTCCAAAACGCCACCGGGGAGTTCAACAGCAGTTGTCCGATCGCACTTTCCGACCAACACCCCAGCCACCACAGCAGCACAAGCACCAGTCCCACAAGCTAGAGTAACACCTGCGCCCCTTTCCCACACCCGCATTTTTACGTAGTCCCGTCGTATAACTTGAATAAATTCGGTATTTATACGCTGCGGGAAGGCTGGGTGGTGTTCAAATTGAGGGCCGAGAGTTTCCAAAGCCACAGCCGAAACATCTTCTACAAACGTAATGCAGTGAGGATTTCCCATGCTGACACAGGTAACAGACCAAGATTTATCAGCAACTTCGATCGGCACATCTATCACTTTGGCATCTGGCGCCGCCAAAGTTGTCGGAATTTCCGCAGCCAGCAACCGGGGAAGTCCCATATCCACCTTAACCTGACCGTCCGATCGCAATTCGGGGCTAATCACACCCGCCAGAGTGTGGATGCGATACTCAGTTTTTGCCTTCTCACCTTCCAAATCGGCGATAAACTTAGCCAAACAGCGAATCCCGTTGCCGCACATTTCCGGTTCCGAACCGTCGGAGTTAAAAATCCGCATCGTATAGTCAGTGCCGTTTTGACCCGGAAGAGCAAAAATCACGCCGTCTGCGCCGATCCCAAAATGTCGATCGCACATGGACACAGCTTGTTCTGGTGTTAAAACTGGTTCTGAGGAGTGGCGGTTGTCAATCAGAATAAAATCATTGCCCAGTCCGTGATACTTCGCAAACTCGATCGACATAAAAACAAACCTCTGTTGACAGTTGACAGTTGACAGTTGACAGTTGACAGTTAATAGTTGACCCAACGACTGCGTTTATCCGCTCGCGTAGCCGAAGGGCGATCGGGTAAAGCAGTTGACCCTTCGTCTACGCGAACCCGCAAGCAGTTGACAGTTGATAGCAAAAAAATGACTAATGCTGTTCGCGATCGGGGACAGCACTAATGACCGATGACTAATGACTAATGATTAATGACTAATAACCAATTTACCCATTTCCCAGTATGTCTGAATTTGAGACCGGATTGCCCAGCGTTCGCTTAATACAAAGCTACATCAAAGACAAAGAACAGTTAGAGATCAAACTGATGACTGGCGACTTGTTAGCCGGCAGAATTTTTTGGCAGGATCATAGCTGCATTTGCCTCCTCGATGCCTCAGAAACACAAATTCTGATCTCGCGATCGGCAATTGCTTATCTCAAACCCAACGCGTGAAGAAGAGGGGGAGAGGGGGAGAGGGGGAAAATCTTTCCTGTTCGCTCTTCCTTCCATCCGTTATATCGTTTCCGGGTGCATCGGAGTTATATAGTGCGAGCGTCTCGCTCGCGAACCAATCGCGAGCGAGACGCTCGCACTACATAATTGAAATATATTATTCCGATGCTACCGGATTTGATATTACATCCGTTACATCCCCTACAGGGCTTCCCTCTTCCGTCTTTCCTCTTCCGTCTTCCGTCTGACTAATAACGTTCGATCGCGCGGACAGCACCAATGCCCGATGCCCGATGCCCGATGCCCGATGCCCGATGCCCGATGCCCCATGCCCCATGCCCCATGCCCCATGACTAATCGCTAAATAGCTTTTCGCTAACTTGGGCGGTGACAAAAGGCAGCTTTAAGGCTGGTTGCGGCAGCGGAGGCGAGGCCGTCCGCTGCATCAAGCCGAGCTCGTAGAAGCCGCCGCACAGCAGCAAACGATCGCCCTCTTGCAAATCAGTAGTTCCATCCGGCCAGCGAGTAAACTTCCCTTCCCGGCGGATCGCCCGCACCTGCACCCCATACTGAGTGAGCAAATCTACCTCTGACAGTTTTTGGCCAACCCAAGGACTGTTGGCTGGTAACCTCAACCACTGACAAGAACTGTCGCCCTCGGGGACAGCAACTTCGCCCTTCGCCAGCAACTCAAAACTAATCAGTTCTTCCGGTTCACCCACTACCAAAAGTCGATCGCCCGACAGCAAAGCAGCCTTCCCGTTAGGATAATCAATTTCCTCGCCATCTTCGCGGACGATCGCCATCACGCTGACCCCTGTCAACTGCCGCAAGTTAGTTTCTTCCAGAGTCATCCCACCAATGGGAGAGCCCTCCGGTAAGTTGTACCAATCGCCGTTGAGATCTCGAACCGCCACTTTCAAATCCCGGGAAACCGCCAAAGGTTCCCGCGCCGGCCGCAATTCCAGATAGCGGCTGCTGCGAATTTGCTGCACATCTCGCCCAATAGCCATTGCTGACAAACCCATCCCAGCCAGCAAGTGGGCAGACAGTTCTAAACTAGCCTCAAACTCCGGCTGCACAACTTCCCAAGCCCCCAGTTGGTAAAGCAGTTCAATATCTTTATCTTTGTTGGCGCGCACCACAATATCCAAATCCGGGACTAATTCTAAAGCCCGCTTCAGACACAAGCGAGTGCTCATCGGATCGGGAAGAGTAATCGCCATTGCTTTGGCGCGTTCTACCCCGGCGGCTTCCAATACGTGCAAGCTGGCAGCATTCCCGTAAATGTAAGGAATTCCTGACACTCTGCACTCTTGAATTCTGCTTTCCGACTCGTCGATTACCACAATTGAACAGTTGCGGCTTTGCAGCACTTTGACTAAATTTCTGCCAACTCGCCCGTAGCCACAAACCACAACATGATTTTGTTCCGGCAAAGTTTCAGCTATTTCGACAGGTTGAGATGTTTGGTCAAAATAGTGCTGCAAAGGCCCGAAATTTTCCGCCCACTTGAATAACTGTGGCACGCTTCTCAATACAAACGGCGTCAGCACCAAGGTGACTGCTGTCGTTCCTAAAATTAATAGGTAAACGTTTCGCGAAACCAGTCCCATAGCTTGGCCAGAACTAGCGAGTACAAAGGAAAATTCTCCGATTTGAGCTAAGCCCAAACCTGCGATTAATGCTGTTTTTAGGGGATAGCCAAATAATCGGACGATCGGCGTTACAATCAAGAATTTGCCGACAAATACTAGAAATACCAGTCCCAAAATTAACTCTAGATGGTTCCAGAGAAACACCGGGTCGATTAACATTCCGATGGTAACAAAAAATAAGGATGCAAAAATATCTCGCAAAGGCTCGACATAAGTTAGAGTTTGGTCGGCATATTCCACCTCCGAAATCATTAAACCCGCCACAAATGCGCCCATCTCGATCGAGAAACCCAGATATTCTGTCAGCAGCGCAATCCCTAAAGCCAAAACCACAACTCCCAGCAAAAACAGTTCCCGGCTTTCTGTTCTCGCGAGGTAGCGCAGCAACTGCGGTACGATCCAAATGCCCGCTACTACTGCACCCGCAGCAAATAATCCGATCCGCACCAGGGCCCAGACTACCGTCATGCCGATCGCCTCTGCGGGCTGATTGAGGGCCGGCAAAACTGCCAGCATTAGCCCCAAAGCCAAATCTTGAACTACCAAGATTCCCAGCATGACTTGTCCGTGGGAAGTACCGCCTTCATTGCGTTCCATCAAGCATTTGAGTACAACCGCCGTCGAGGAAAGCGACAGGATTGCCCCTAAAAACACCCCTTGGGCAGGGGATTCTACCCAGCCTACACCCAAGGAAATTGCAGTAGTAATGGCGATCGTCAGCACAATTTGCAAGCCCCCCCCGCCCAGACTAATTGCTTTAACTCGATTTAGTTCGGCGAATGAAAACTCTACTCCCAAAGCAAACAACAGAAAAGCCACACCAAATTCTGCCAGGGTGTCTACCTGAACTAATTCTTTAATCAGCCCCAAACCGGCCGGCCCAACTACGATCCCTCCCAGGAGGTATCCGAGAATTACCGGCTGTCGCAACAACGATGCAAAGAGTCCTCCTGCTGCGGCAGCAGCGAGAACTAGAACTAAGTCAACAATCAGTCGGAAGTCTTCTTGCACAACTTTATGAAAAAAGTGTAAAGTTATATTATAGTGTTTAATGTGTTGACTATGTTGGGGGGCGTTGACTATAGTTGAGTAGCAAGCCCAACTGCCACTCTTGAACAAGGTATTTTCTAATGACAAAGAGTTCAAATCCTCACAAAAAGCTTAATCTCTTGCAAGTTTATCGAGGGATTGGGGCTTTATTGGTGGTAATGTTTCACGTCAACCAGATGAGCACGGAAAGATTAAATCAAGTTACTTTTTTTAATTTATTTCAGGCTGGGTGGAGTGGTGTTGATTACTTTTTTGTATTGAGCGGTTTTATCATGGTCTACGTTCACCGATCGGCGATCGGTAAAAAAGACCAGTTAAAATCATTTTTAGTCAAGCGCTGCGTGCGAATTTACCCAATCTACTGGATAATTACTCTGACAGTTGTGTTTTTCTTTCTACTGATTCCAGGTTTTGCTAATGCTCAAGACTTAAGTTTGGACAAGATAATTCTGTCGCTGCTATTGATTCCTCAATATGGCAAGCCAATTCTCGATGTAGGTTGGACTTTAGTTTACGAAATTTATTTTTATGTATTGTTCAGCATAGCTATCTGGCTAAAACCTAAACAGTCTGTGCCTCTGCTGTCGGCTTGGCTATTTGTCACATTTCTACATTTTTCTAAAGTAGTAACATTTCCCGATGCTTTTTTCTTGCTGAATCTAGTATTTGGCAATATGAATCTAGAATTTGTTTTGGGTGGCTTGGCTGCGTATATCGTGCTTAAATATAACAATAAGATTACTAATTACAGATGGATATTATTTGGGATAGCAAATTTAGGATATGTTATTTTAGGACTGTTTGTGGCTTGGGGCAACATTGAGTTCGATCGGATCAAGACTTTTGCAGTGCTGGCAGCTATATTAATCGTTGCTGCAACTTCGATCGACCTTAAGGATTCTCCGAGACTTCCTTATCTTTTAATTTTCCTGGGCGATGCCTCATATTCAATATTTCTGCTCCACAGCCCGGTGATATCAGCAACTACAAAAATTGTGCAAAAGGCAAATTTAGGAAAATATTTCGACGGTTTCTTTGCTCCGGCTATGGTGGCATTGTTTGCTGTAGTTGTCGGCTGCATATTCTACTCTTTCATCGAAAAACCATTGACAGTTTATCTGCGGAAAAATATTGTTGAAAAAATGTTTCTTCCGAAGGCGCAAGCCAGCTAATTGTAGGGTGCGGATCTGTGAGATGTGCGGTGCGATCGAGCTTAACTTGCGATCGATTTACCGCAATACGTCAGCAGGGGGGGGATTTTGAGGTGTAGGGTGCGTCGCAATCCAGAATCTCGGTAAAAAATCGAAAAATCTAAAAGCGACGCACCACAGGGTTTAATTAGTTCGATCGCACTTTATTTTCCATGGTGCGTCGCTGTGAGATTGTCGATCGAATTTGCATATTTTAGAAGAATCCGCACCCTACTATTGGATGGTGCGTCGCTGTGACATTTTCGCTGGAATTTGCATATTTTAGAAGGCGACGCACCGTACTATTGTGTGGAATCATTCACACAAGGTCAATAACAACGCGAAAACCAATGTCATTCCTCCGGCTGTCGCGCGAGAGAGAGTAACGATACAAACTAGAGCACTTGGAGCTATCACTATCCCAAGAGCCTCCACGCAACATCCGTTGATTCTCCGATCCACCTATTTCCCAGGAACTTCCGTCAGAGGGGGCCCCGTTATAGTTAGAGTGGTAGCAATCACTGCACCATTCCCAAACATTTCCGTGCATATCGTAGAGTCCAAAACTATTCGGATAAAATTTCCCATTATTAGTTGTTTGATTACTGCGATGTATAAAAGCATAGTCAGTATCTAGACCCTCGAAAGCAGGAAAACTTGACGTATAAGGCACATCAAAGCTAGTATTAACCAAATCCGTTGTAATTGTCGAACCAAAATAGAAGTCTGTGTTCGTTCCAGCGCGACAAGCATATTCCCATTCTGCTTCTGAAGGTAAACGATAACTATTGCCTGTTTTTTGAGTAAGCCGATCGCAAAATTCGATAGCTTCATCCCATGATACTTGTTCGACAGGTCGTTTAGCTCCTTTAAAATGAGAGGGATTACTTTTCATTACCCTTTCCCACTGTGCTTGATTAACTGTATATTCCGCCATAAAGACAGGTTGAATCGTTACTTGATGCGACGGCTTTTGCTCACTTCCAAGATGTGACGCACCCATCTCGAATTTGCCACCAGGAATATAAACCATCTGAAGTGCAAGTTTGTCACCTAAGTCTTCATTAAAAACTTGAGCCGACTTAACACAACGACTATTTTCGTTGCCGCTGTAGTGGTCTACCGTGATGACATCAAAATTAAAGGTATAAAAAAAATTATTTAATTGCCATTTTATCTTTGATTCATCTCGATCTTTTAGCAAATTGTAAACCGCAAATTTTACTTGTAGCGATTTATCATTCAGTCCTTGAAGAAGCAAGTCTAAGCCAGCTTCTCCATATTGGAGCGCCTCAGATAGTGCAGCGATTCTGACTTCGACAGCGGGTGAGGCTAAGCGGCTTTTAACGCCTGTAATTCCTCCCAGTACCGCCGCATCGACAGGAGTTGAATTTTGACCGCCAAGGACGGCATCATATTCTCCAGGTTGATTTTGCTCATTTGGCATGGCATTTTGACCTCTGTATGATTAACCACTGTGGCATTTACTTAATAGCTATGTCAAATATTCAAAACTTACCAACGCTACAAATAAGACAAATAGTGCGTTACGCTCCGCTAACTCACGCTACATTCGCGTACTTTGCGTAAGTCTTAATAGTCCTTTACCTTTTTGAGTCAAAGCGTGCTAAATTTAGCTACTTTGTGTAACATTAGCTAGACAAAGGTTAAGGATATCGGTAATGACAGCAACTGCGAATCGAGCTAACTGGGGACAAAGTGCCAAAATAGTTGCGAGTGCTATTTGGGAGTGTAGGCTATTGAAGGCAAACATAAACAGGGCGATTTTGACTGGCCCAATTGTTGCCAGCATTCTCAGTCTGGTATCGCCGGTGCAAGCTTTGCAGGTGCAGGTGACGCCGCCAAATCCCGAACTGGGTGATACGCTGTCGGTAATTATTCAGGTTGACGGTAACGGCGGGGAAACTCCAAAAGTGTCTTTACAGCAGAAAAATTACCCTGCTTTTCCGATCGGCAATAATCGCTTTCGGGCCCTGCTACCGACGACACCACTGGAGAAACCCGGTGCGCGCGTTGTTCAAGTCTCCGGTGACGGACAAGTGCAGAAGTTGAATGTGCAAGTGCGCGATCGAGATTTTCCCACTCAATCCATCTGGCTGCCACCTGGGAAAGACTCCGAAGGTACCGATGCCGAATTCGATCGCGTGGACGCGTTTAAAGCACTGGTGACACCCCAAAAATTTTGGGATGGCAAATTGTTGCGCCCCAACTCCGGCGAAATTACCACTATTTACGGCGTGCGTCGGTACTATAATGGGGTATTTGCTAAGGACTACTACCACCGCGGCGTCGATTACGCGGGCCCTTACGGTTCCCCTGTAGTTGCACCGGCTGCCGGTCGCGTGTCTCTCGTGGGACGCGAATCCCAAGGGTTCAAAATCCACGGTAATGTAGTTGGTATCGACCACGGTCAAGGGGTAGCAAGTATTTTGATGCACCTCAGCCGGATTGATGTCAAGGAAGGCGATTTCGTGAAAGCGGGTCAAGTAATTGGTGCTTTGGGGTCAACGGGGGCTTCGACAGGCCCTCACCTGCACTGGGGACTTTACGTGCACGGGCAGTCTGTCGATCCGGTACCTTGGCGGCTTCAGGGAGTTGAGTAGGACTTTTTACCGATTTTGACGAATTTAAAAGTCAATTATGGGGTAAGTTTGTGGCTGGGGTGTGTAGATAACTGTTCTGGGTTATCACTATTGGGTTATGATTTGTACAAAAATTCTCAACTCAAGCCTCAAAACTCGAATCTCAAGACGCCAGCAATTGCGTCTTTACAAAACAAAACTGTATTAATGATGCCGTTGAGCGGGAAGCATATATGAGTATTGAAAAAATTGTTGAACAGGCTTTGCAAGACGGCTATTTAACGCCGTCTATGGAAGCTGAGGTGGGACGAATCTGCAATACGGCTTCTGAATTGTCGATCGAAGAGTACATGGCTCTCGATCGCCTGATGGGAGCTTTGTTGACCGGAGAAGTGGTGGTTCTGCCACGCAAACAGTTCATCAATGTGATGGAAGAGTTGGTGCTTAGCGAGGCGATCGCCAGGGTGGCAGAAATTGAGGCGGCGAGCAGCGAGCAGAGTCTGGATGTGGGAGATATTGCGGCTTATGCTTTAAATAGGCTGCCCCCTCTGTACGCTACGACGGAAGAGGGAGCTCACTTTCAAAGGGCTAGGGCTAAAGAGCAGCTTCACGATTTGATTTCCAAAGAAGTCAACGCAGCGATCGACCGCAACTTGGTCAGACCTGAACCCGTAAACCCCACAGCTTTGGGTAAGCCGTCTTCTGGAACCGAAGTTCTGTCAAATCTCAGCAATTGGCTGCAAGCTAACGCCGTTAATTTTGAGCCGCAGCCGTAGTACCACGTCCAACAGCTCTATTTTGGTTAAGTCGATCCCGCTCAATTCAAAAAGCGGGATTTTTAGTTTTTGAGCCAGAAACAGTTGACAGTTGACAGTTGACAGTTGACAGTTGACAGTTGACAGCAGAAGGAAGGGGGATGTGGGATTGGAGTAATGAATCGTCTGATTTTAATTTCTCCCGATCGGGATTCCGGCTTTAAACCAATTCTTTTTGGTCACAAGACATCCGTCACAATTGAAAAAAAAATTAAAGGAATTGTTTGTTTGCCACCTAAAACAAACAATTCCCTTTTCCTTCTGACTAATGACTAATGACTTCAAACAATTAATTATTGCTCTCAGAAGAGTCTGCGGAGGGGCCGGCAGTAACTTTTGTTTCTCGTTTTTCACGTTTTTTCCGTTCAGCTTGGATGACATCTTGAAGCACTATTCGCGCTTGGGCCATTTTTTCCAAATTGCTGCGGTACAAATCTAAATCTTTGCTAACTTTGTCTTCAGGTAAATGCAAAGCTGCACTGATTTTGCCGATCGCCTCGTTGCGAGTTTCTTGGTTTTTTACCATTTCGGGGTCAGCTTTTTCTAACAGCGAGAACAAACCGATCGCAAATAAGCGACTGTACTTAAATTGAGCGTTGCTGGCGATCGCCCCTAAGGACGCTTGCAAATCTCCTGTATCTTCAAAGCTGGTGGAGCGATCGAGCCACGAGAGCAACTCAGACCCTCCAAGGCGATCGGCCAAGCTTTCCAATCTGTGAGCGTCTTGCTTGTAGCGATCGGGATCGTCTTCTAGGGCTTTGCACAAAGCGTTAAAAATCGAAAGTCTGTCTGCTTCTGGGGCGTACCCGAGCATGAATCGATCGAAAGCTGTCACCACGCCCAAAGCATAAATCGGGTCGTATTGAAAATCTACATTCGCCGAAAGCAAGTGCATTTCTACCATCAACTCTTCCACCACTCGACGGTAAATTGAGTTAATCGGTCGAGTGTGAATCGTATAGAAACTTCGCTTAGTATCTGAAACAGTACGGTTCTTGTTCACCTGAGTTTTATAGATAAATAATTGTGCCGCCACAGGTGGACCAGCGCGGCATGAGTAAAGTCGGGAGAGTCGATTGGCGATCTCCCTGGCAAAATTTGCCAGTTTTTTTTAACTGTGCAGCCGAGACTGCGAGGCAAAATTTTACCCTGGAAGATTTTGCGGGCGATCGGCAGCAACAATTAATCTGTCGCAATACGATGGCAAAAGCCAAGTATCTTTACAATCATAGCTCTTCTGGGATCGCTGATAAATCCCATCTTCTGACTTGCCAGGCCCTCTTCGGGCAACCTTTACCACAATCAAATTTTATTGTCAAGCCCAATCCTCAAAAATCGAACGAACATGACAATTTCTCCTGAATTAAGAGCTTTAGCCCAATACATGGCGGGCGAATTTGACAACCGAGAACAAGCGCTAGCAGATCCGGCGTGGTACGTCCACCTGCGTTTTTGGCAAAGACCCCTGCCCGTGCCTCTCTTGGACGAACCCAGCATTGCCCTGTTTGCCGAACAAGCCAATATTCTAGAATTAGACAAGCCCTACCGTCCCCGCATCGTGCAACTGAGGCACGTGAAGACAGCGCCGGAACTTATAGAAGCTCAGTATTATATGTTCAAGGATATCGCAGCCGTCAAAGGAGCCGGTCGCAACCCCGACTTACTGGCAAAACTCAAGGGCGAGCAAGTCGAACTTCTTCCCGGCTGCACCCTCTCGGTTGCGGTGCAAAATTTAGGCTCAAACCGCTATCGATTTCGGGCATCTCTGCCGGAGGGAACTCGTTGCTGCTTTACCTACGATGGGCAAACTTACCAAGTAGACTTGGGATTTGAAGCCGCAGACGAGGAATTTCTCAGCTACGACAAAGGAATAAACCCCACGACAGGTAAGGCTATCTGGGGAGCTTTAATGGGCCCTTTTAGATTTGTCAAGCGTCAGGATTTTGCTTCTGAAATATTTGCCAATACGCTTGGGATCGGATCGGACGGCGGTTGAAACCGCGTCTACAGAAACAAAGTCCGCCTCCGCGGACTAAAGAAGAAGATCGCGTAATTTTCACCGCCCGGTCTTTAACCTGCACCAGACACGTGCAAGTTTGTGTAGACGCGATTTCAATCGCCCGGTCTTCTTCAACCTGCGGAGGCAGGTTTTGTTTGTGTAGAAGCGGTTTCAACCGCCCGGTTTTCTTAACTTGCGCGCGGCACCCCCTCTAGAGCTTCTTCTTCTGTTTCAAATATTTCAAAGACAGAATCCATCATGGTCACTTCAAACACCAGTTTGGCTTCTGGATGAACATTGCAAATGCGGAAACTGCCCTTAACTTTATCCGCATCGCGCATACCGGCTACCAACGAGGTCAGGCCAGAACTATCGATAAAGTTTACCTGACCAAGATTCACGACGACATGACGGCTGAGTTTGGAAATACACTCTTGCAACTTGAGGCGGAATTGCCAAGCTGTCGTGATGTCCAACCGTCCTGTCGGTGCTAAGACGATAACTGTTGTACCGTCAGATAGCGTGTGGGTTTTTTGATCAATATGAATCACTGACCCTTCCCTCAAATTTATTACTATTTATCGCGGTGGTTACTTTCTGCTATACAAATACTAGACAAGTCTAGACATTTGCTTCTTACTTCACAGGGAGCATGGGAGCGGTTATCCCTCAGTAAGCTTTCGCGCTTTAGCCAAGCGTGATAAATTAATCGCTGCCTTCAAGTCTCTGTCCATCGAATTACCACAACTTTCGCAGTTGAAGGTTCTTTCTTTCAGTGGCATATCTTGGATATGCCCACAGCTTGACTATTGTTTTGCAAGGGCGGAAACCAGCGGTCAGCAATGATTATTTCACAACCAAACTTTTTCGCCTTATATTCTAGGTGACGCTTGAATTCAGAGAATCCACAGTCAGCTATTGCCTGCGCTAGTTTGTGATTTTTTGGCATCCGATCAACATTTAAATCTTCTACTTATAGTTGCGTGGTTTTTGCATAAGTAAGTAGTGACTTGATACTGAAAGTCCAAGCTTTTTCGCAAATCGCGCAGGGTTTGAACATGGCACACTATGAGTGTTTGTGTAAAAGTTTACCATTCTGTCTACTTAATTGCTAGCTAAGGACTTTCTCAGTAGTTTAACTCACGTCGGTGACTGCTGAGGCATCCAATTCGCCCAATCTTGCGGTTTTAAGAACTTTGAGTAGAGTTCGGCTTCTGGAGAGTTGGGTTCTGGCTCGAAACAATACTCCCAGCGTACCAGAGGTGGCAGGGACATCAGAATCGATTCGGTGCGTCCGTTGGTCTGTAAGCCAAAGGTCGTGCCCCGATCGTACACTAAGTTAAATTCAACGTAACGGCCGCGGCGGTAAAGTTGGAAATCGCGCTCGCGCTCGCCGTATGCTTTCGATCGATGTTTTTCAACAATTGGGGTGTAAGCCGGCAAAAATGCGCGGCCGCAGTCCTGTATGAAGGCGAACAGCGACTCCCAGCTTCTAGGCTCCGGGTTTCCGACATTTTTGCTGTACTCAGCAGCTTTCCCTTTGACATTTTGGTCGCGGTAAAGCGGGCCTTGAGCGTTTTGGTAGTCAAAAAACAGGCCGCCGATACCGCGAGTTTCTTGGCGGTGGGGCAGGTAAAAATATTCGTCGCACCAGAGTTTAAATGTCTGGTAATAGTCCGAGTGGTGTTTGTCGCAAGCTGATTTCAGAGTTTTGTGAAAATGAGCTGCATCCTCATCCAACAGGTAATAAGGAGTCAAATCGACACCACCACCAAACCACCAAATCGGGCCCGCTTCAAAATAACGGTAATTCAGGTGAACCGTAGGCAAGTAGGGATTGCGGGGGTGCAGCACCATCGAAGTACCAGTGGCGTAGAAATCGTGACCGGCAGCTTCTGGGTGCTTGGTCAGAATCAAAGCAGGCAAACTTTCGCCCCAAACTTGGGAAAAATTAACTCCGCCTTGTTCAAACACATTGCCTTCGCGCATAACGCGAGAACGTCCGCCCCCGCCTTCGGAGCGTTCCCAAGAGTCCTCTTTAAATTTGCCGCCGCCATCGACCTGTTCGAGGGCTTGACAAATTTCGTCTTGTAGGCTTTTCATAAATTGGCTGACTCTAGCTCTAGAGTCAGCGGGCGGCAAAAACGGAGAAGTCGTGGTTTTAAGTGTTGTAGAAACTGTCATAAAATTTTCTGTTGTCAGATTTGAATCTTAGATGGTGATGATTGCCAAATCCAGTCGCCATGTAATTATGCCACCGCAGGTCTGCAAATGATCGCTATGAAGTTACATTAAAAAATAGCAATAAAAATATACTTAAACTTGCGATCGAACATTCACTGACACAATTGCAGAGCTATGGTGGAGAACACAATGCCCAGTACACTCGATATTAGTTCAGTCTTAGAAATCCTGCGACCTGTGCAAGACCCCGAACTGCAAAAAAGTTTGGTGGAATTGAACATGATTCGTAACATCAAAATTGACGGCGGAGTCGTCAGTTTTACTTTAGTGCTGACAACGCCTGCTTGCCCGCTGCGAGAATTTATTGTCGAAGATTGCCAAAAAGCGGTCAAACAGTTGCCAGGAGTCGAAAAAGTGGCTGTGGAGGTGACAGCCGAGACTCCCCAGCAGAAGGGAGTGGTCGATCGCCAAGGCATAGAAGGCGTTAAAAATATTATCGCAATTTCCAGCGGCAAAGGGGGCGTCGGCAAAAGCACGGTGGCGGTGAATGTGGCAGTAGCCCTGGCGCAAACCGGCGCAAAGGTGGGTTTGCTGGATGCCGATATCTATGGGCCCAACGACCCAAATATGTTGGGTTTGGGGGACGCGAAAGTAATGGTTAGGGATGGAAAAAGCGGAGAAAGCCTCGAACCCGCATTCAACTACGGCGTCAAATTAGTGTCGATGGCGTTTTTAATTGAGAAAGACCAGCCTGTAATTTGGCGCGGCCCGATGTTGAACGGAATCATCCGACAGTTCCTCTACCAGGTGAATTGGGGCGATTTAGATTATCTGATTGTCGATATGCCTCCGGGTACTGGAGACGCGCAGTTGACAATGGCCCAAGCGGTGCCGATGGCTGGTGTGGTGATTGTGACGACGCCGCAGACGGTGGCTTTGTTGGACTCCCGCAAGGGGTTGAAGATGTTCCAACAGTTGGGAGTGTCGGTGTTGGGAATTGTGGAAAATATGAGTTATTTTGTGCCGCCGGATATGCCTGACAAGCAATACGATATTTTCGGTTCCGGCGGCGGCGAAAGGACGGCGGCAGAGTTGGGAGTGCCGCTGTTAGGCCGCATTCCGCTGGAAATTCCGCTGCGGGAAGGTGGCGATTCCGGTGTGCCAATTGTCGTGGGACAACCGGGTTCTGCTTCGGCGAGGGAGTTGCGGGCGATCGCGGGTCGCATTGCTGGTAAAGTTTCTGTAGCAGCCCTAGCCTAATAGACATCTCATCCAAAAGTTCGTCAAGGGCAGGCTCTCCGGCCTGCCCCACAACAGTTTTTGGGAGAAGTCTCACAAACTTTCGTTTCCCAGCTTTGTCTCCTGTTGGCGAAGGTTTGCCTAATTCCCGAGCTCTGCTTGGGAACTAGAAACGAGAAACGGTAAGCTATAAAGAGCAAACTTAACATTCAAAGAATTATGATTTTTCCAGGTTCGGCAGTTCGAGTTAAAGATAAGGGCGAGATTTACTACGGCTTTCAAGGACTTGTGCAGCGAGTTACCGACGGGAAAGTCGCGGTATTGTTTGAAGGTGGCAATTGGGACAAGCTGATCACGTTCCGCTTATCGCAATTGGATATTGTGGATGCTACGGCTGGTCGCGCGAAATAGTCATTAGTCAGCGGTCATTAGTCAGTTGTTATTTGTTATTAGTTATTGGTTATTGGTTATTAGTACCCACTCACAAATAACAAATAATAAATAACCAACTGCTAACCGCCAACTGCCAACTGCCAACTGCCAACTGCCAACTGTCAACTGTCAACTGTCAACTGACTAATATGCGTTTACCTTTACCCCAATTTGGAACAAAAGAGCGGCATCCCGATCGCATTGCTGAAGTCATCGAGACGGCAACTACAGAGTTTTTGGCTCAATGCTTGGAACCGGATGACTTGAGTTTTCCGGTGATGCCACCTTTTGGGAGTTGGGTGAAGGCGGAAGATGAAGAGTCAAAAAATCAAATCTACGGCGTAGTTTACCATGCTACCACTAGCCCGATCGACTCGGTGCACAGAGCTAGGGCTTTGGGTTTATCGCTGGAAGAGTTGCGGGAAGAACAACCGCAGATTTTTGCGATGCTGAAAACCGAGTTTCGAGTGGCGCTTGTGGGGTTTGAGAAGCCACCGGAAAGGTTGAACGGCCACGGCCCATCGAGGGGTACAATTTATCAGTATTTGCCGCCGCGCCCGCCGCAAATTCACCAAGCGGTTTATCGCTGCGAACCGGATGAGGTGATTGATTTTACGGTGCAGTTGGATTTTTTGAGGACGCTGCTGGGAGTGACGAATGCGCCTGTGGATGCGCTGACGGCTGCGACGATTCGGGAGATTTATCAGTTGCGAATGCGCGATCGATCTTGGTTGGTGGAAGCGGGCAGGAATTTAAGTGTTTTGTTGAAGGATGATTACGATCGGTTGCGGGTGATTTTGAGTCAGATTCATCCGTAGGGTATGATATATATGGAAATAGAAAAGTATAGACAACTCAGAAAAAATATTTTATGTGGGTAGACGTAACAGCGCTAAATCAGATTCCCGAACGGGATATTTTGAAGGTAAAAGTTGAAGGAATTTCACTAATTTTGAATCGCCAAGGTGCGAATGTCACTTGTTACCGCAATGCTTGCACTCATTTAGAATATCCGATCGATATGGGGAAAGTAAGTAATGGCATCATTACCTGTCCCTTTCATAAATTTCAATTCAAGTTAGATACTGGTAAATGTTTGAATGCACCGAGTGATTCCCTAGAGTCTTATCCCGTAAAGATTGAGGGCGAAATCGTTTTTGTTGACATCAATGAATCATGATTCATCAGTCATTTATTCATACCAATTTGAAACAAAATCTCATAAGAATAAAAAAATAAGAAAAATAAATTAGAGGTTTTTACCTGTAGGGACACGGCACGGCACCGTGTCTGGCAATCTATGCCTTAAGATAGATATTTTTTATATAGTTAATAACCGTTAATAACCGTAACAACAATTTGTCAAAATCTTATTATGTGCTGTTTCCAACACAAACCTGCTAGCGCCGGGAGGCTTTGCCGACATGGGAGCCAAACAAGGCAGAGCATAAGAATCTGAGTTGCCTGGTAAATTACAAAGTCCCACGCATTTAATAGAAGGGTTCCGAGCGTGATACCAGTAATTTTATAACCCAATACGGTTCACTTAAGACAGATCCCCCCTAACCCCCCGGGAGATGCGGGGGGGACAAGAAGCTCTTAAAGTCCCCGCAACGATGCGGGGGATTTAGGGTGATCTCCGGGCATAAATAGTGTTAAGTAAACCGTATTGTTTTATAACCCAACAAACATTCTCAATAGTGTTCATACTCCTCGTACCTTCACGCGGCAAGGAGCGTCAAAGATAAAATCTCAACTAGGGACGGAAAACCAGATATTCCAACAAATAAAATCATGAAAAAACTATGCCTGTTTTTTTTTTGATGGTGATGATTAGCTTGGGAACAGTTGCAATTGTCAGAAGTCAGCAAACACCACCACCTATCAATACCTATAGTCAAACCGTGAAACGGGAAGTCTTCGCGAGTGGTTATCCTAGTGAGGCAGAAGGTAGAATTTTAGAATTAGTACGTTATACCATTCCTGGTATGGCAAAACTGCTGCCTCACGTTCATCCAGGGATGCAAATTTTCAAAGTTGAATTGGGGACACTCACCTATACTGTTGTCCAGGGAATCGCGAAAATTAAACGCGCCAATGGTAAAGAAGAAACCCTAGACGCGGGCCAAACTACTCGTCTGACGGTGGGAGATTCTTTAGTTGAGGCAGGGGGTATGGTGCATCACGGTCAAAATGAAACAGGAGATCTGGTAATTCTGCTTTCCACTTCTCTCCTGGATTCTCAGAAACCGAAAGCAATTTTGATCGAGCGTTAATCGACTTTACTGGTGCTTGGTGGTGGCGGATTAAAGTTTTGAACTGGCATCTGGGGTTCATATGGTGTCCGAGTAATTAAGCACAATCAGATTGGTTCGTAGTGCGGACTTCAGTCAGCTTTCATGCGGAGGACACTCCCGACGCACTACAAACTGTTTTTGTTATGGTAATAGAGCGGACATGATATGACTCTTTCCCAAGCACATCGCTTGGGAAGGAGTTAATTAACTTTAAACCACCGCACTTTTCAACCTATCACTTTGGCGCGCCGCTGACGGAGGAAAACCCCCAAAAGCCCGATCGCCCCAACGATCAAAAGCAGCCATTCTTCCGGTTCCGGAACCCCAGAAACATTCAAAGGATTGTTCGGTTTCGTCAACTCCTCCTTACCCGATTCTATCTTTCTTTCAAATCGATCGCTCTTAGCTTCCGCCGCCTTTAGCTGCGCCCTTTGCGCGTCATTAACTAGCACAATCATCGAAGAATAAGGCGTGACGACTTTAAAAGTTTTAGCTAGCGAGTGCATTGCATCCAACTGAGTCAACTGATTGGAAGTTTTCTCTTTGCTAAGGGCGGTTATCAACTGCCGCGCAGCTATCGGTTTAAAACCTTCATTTTCATCATCAGTTATTTTCGCAACCGCCGCCGACTTGGGAGTTTTGGCATAACTCCAAACATAGCCATCAACAACACTAATTGCAGATTTCCCTGATGATGCTGTCGTCGCCACTCGCTGCATCGCCTCTTTGATATCGGTAGAAACTCCGCCACCGCTATCTTGAATCAGCTTTAAAGTTCCATCATCGTAAGCCGGTGGTAAGCCTCCCAAATGCACAGTCCATAGGGGTGAGGGCATGGAAACGCTGGTTTTGCGATCGTCGGATAACTCATAGCTGTGGCGATCGCTCACCAAGAATACAGTATCATAAGTGCGATCGGCGCGTAACTGTGCAAACTGTTGCAGAATATCCTTAAGTTGGAGCGTACCATAAAACGTCAACTTTCCAACATCAAAACTCCCCAAATCTTCCACCAACTTCGGCGGCATCCCCGCAGCACTCCCCACATACAAATCAACCGTATTTGCTTTTAAACTATTCGCTTTCAACCATTCAAAAGTCTCCTTAACCTCCTTTGTTTTCCCCGTCATACTGCGGGAAGTATCCAGAATAACTGCAAACTTTTTGCCCTGCGGTAGCGAATAATTTGCATCAACCAGTGGCTTAGCAGAAATCGTATTTTCTCCCGGAAAATTTGCCAGACGCGGTATTGCTTGCTGCCGGGAAACTGCTAGCACAAAACTCGGCAACCAAGTTTCTTTTGCCTCTTTTCCTTTGTAATTTACCTGTTTTCCGGCAATTGTGCGGCGAGTATTTCCATCCCAATAAATGTTACGTTTTTCTGCTAAAACAGGCATCGCCCAACCCTGTGGTTGTCGCATCACTTTGTAAGTCAGCCACAAGTGCATTTCCGTTGGCCCATCAGTTTGCGTGCGCGAAAACTCTCGTTTAGCCGGAATTGGAAAAGCTCGCAAGCGGTATTGTTTCGGGCCAACTTGTTCGAGCAAAGCCGGGTCTACATTTTCTCTCACCTGCTGGTTGTAAACTTGCTGTGCAGCACCTCTGGGCGACACACTAAATGCAAAACGCCTTTTCAAATCCCCAGTATCGCCCAGCCAAACTCCTGTAACTGCGGCGCTTTCCGGCAGTGAAAAGTAATAAAATACTTCTTGCAAGTTCGGCGTTTGATTTTTGTAAACTTCGTAGAGTTGAACATCAGCCCAATCGCCCTTTTCTGTGATTGTAACTTCTTGCGACTGCAACCATACTTTTTCCTCATTGACATTCAGCAAACCTGCCTTAGCTTCTTGGCGGTTAGATGTTGACTGCACTGCGTGCTTTACTGCTTCCGTGTCACCTTTTTGAATTTCGGTATCGAAGAATCCAGCGTAGAGTTTTTCGGCTTTTTTAACATCGGAATCAGAGCCTTGATACAAAAACGGCGACATTAAAAAATTGTAGCTGTTCTGCACGTTGCGAGCCGCTGTGTTAGGCAAACTGAACGTATTTTTGTACATCTCATAAATGTGGTTGTTTTCTCCCACAGTGCTGAGATAGCGGTACGGAGATAAATAAGCATTAACTAAGCCCGATCGAATCATATCAGACTTGGCTAATAAAGTTTGACGCGCAGTGTCATTTGCTGCGGGAGTTGCCAGAATTTTCATGGCTTGAATTTGCGGCTGCTGTAGCAAAGCTGCGAAAATTGCCAGCCAAGCAGCCATGACTCCCAAGCTGCCCATGATTGCTTGATTCTTTCCGTATTGGGAAGCAAAACTGCGAAATACTTTGCGTCCAGATTGGATGTATAGAAAGCCGTAAAGCGAAGGCATTACTACGAACAAGCTGGAGGTAAGACCAAACAGAATCAAGGATAATGGTAGCCACCAAATTATGGATAATGAAGTGTACTTTAGAGAATCAATCAGTGGTGCTACCCAGGCAAAACTTAAAAATCCAACTACCAGCGTAAATGCGACAGGTAGAGCGTAAAACATCAGCAAGGTTGCCGCCCAAGTTCCAACTAGCAGCATTAAGCTGTGAAATGCTAACTGTATCCACGCACTTCGCTTGTTTCCCATGAATCCAATAGAACTGGACTTTCTGTTGCGAGCATCTTGAGATATTGAAATATCTTCAATATTTTCTTGTTTCCCAAAATATCCGTACAGCATTTCTACTAAAAATGCTGCAATGCACAAAACGATTGTAGCGATAATTAGCGAGCTGGCTGGATTCAGTTCTCGAAGCATAAACAGCCTGATTAAGCAGAGCAAAAACAACGGCGCTTCTACTCCGTAAAACAAGCGCATTAGCTGCAATGGTTGCTTGTGAAAGCGCCTTGCTCCTACTATGGTAAACACTGTCGGTACTGCTATCAGTGCTGTTAGGGTTAAGGAAAATTCAAGGGGAATAATTCCGTCTATTGTTGCTTGGATTAACGGAATTGCTAGGTATGGCAAAATTCCTAGATAAACAGTTGACAAAAATGTCAGGTTCCACACCCAAAAAACAATTCTAAAAATTGCATCAAATACCTGCTTTGCTTTCATTTTTTGCTCCTTTTAAGCTTTGTTTGACAGCATTATGTACGTTAGCAGTAAACTCTTGTACCTCGGAATTTTCAGGATTTACGAAACTGTCAAAAAGAATGGAAACTAGCACCCAAGTCTGATTGCGATGGGTGATGTCGCTGCCGATGCGCGACAAGAAGTTATCTGTGGTTTGCGCTTGAGATTGCAGCCAGTATGCAGCGGATAGTTGGTTGTCTTTGAGATACAGCCAGCGAGCGGTTACGGTAGGAGTTAGCTGTTTTTGTTCTATTCGATTAACGGAGATGCCACTGGTTACAAAGCACAACTCTGGTGCGTGATAAGTCTGCCAAGATGTGCTGGCTACTGCGAGGAGGGAACCGTGCAAGTTACCTGAGACAAATCTCTTTTTTTCGGCTTTTGTATCTGGGTAATTGCCGAAGAATCTTTGTTCGCTGGGATTCAGCGGGATTGCTTCGGATATAATTTGTTGGGGTAGTTGTAAAGGGGCGATCGCTACTTTTGTACTTTCGACATGATACAATTGAGAAATTCCTGCTAAAACAGTCACCGTCACAATTAGTCCGGCTTTTGCCAGAGGCTGATTTTTCAGTATTTCCGAATCTCGTTGCGAGTTGAAATCAATTTGTTTTGTTGGCTGAAATTTGGGAACTTGTTGCAGCATCAACCAACTTACAAAACAACCGCAGACTAAACCTACAATTCCCAGTGGTACGTGGAGGATTTCTGCATAGGTTGGCTGTTGCCAAACTTGGGCAACCAGCACTAGCGCGACAACCCGCAAAGCGTTAGCAGACAGCAACATTAACAAGTTAGCAGCGCATACTGCCAGCCATTGAAAACTTAATTTTCGGCTTTCTAACCAGGTAGCCACTAGCAAAAATAGCGTCCCGACTAATAGGGTTTTAATGCCGCTGCAAGGTATATCAACGTGAGCGATGCCGTTTTCCAAAATCAGGATATCGTAGGAAGAAATAGCTCCCACGTGCAGGAATGAGAGCAACTGTTCTACTACGTGAGCAGTCATCACTCGCGCGGGCAAGCCGAGGCCGCTATTAAACTGATTGCTGAAGGGTAAAATACAAGCCAGCAAGCCGGCAATTGGCAAGTTTTTTTGCCAAAAATTCGGTTCCGCAAAGAAGCCGCACAGCCCGTAAGTTCCGAGGATAAATAGCAGTACGCTAACTTGTGGGATATTAATTATGCACCCTGTGGCGATCGCCAAAACACCTGCACCCAACATCAACAGCAGCGGATTGCGCCTCAAAATGAAGTTGCGGGAAAATGCGCGCGGGCGATCGCTCGGTTGGGGCGATCGCACTACTAATGCTACAATCAGAAAACCAATTGCTATCTTGTACAGTGCCGGTATCTCAACAAACGACGATAACAGCCACTTAACAGCCGAGATATTGGCCCAAAACCAAGCAAGCGCCAGCAAAAAAGGAGCCAGCCAAACCAAATTAACCGCCTGAGGGGGACTAACAGAATCTGAAATTCCCGAATCTGGAATATTGGTGCGCTGCATGATACCGCTTGAAATTCACATTGATGAAATCTTAGCTCAGCAAAATTGGTAATGCCTAGACCCGTAAATTAAGTTTTGTCAAGCTTCTATTTTCTATACATAAATGTTAGCCTTATAATAATTTAATCGGAGGTAAAAATGAGCGAAAAAAGTACAGGATACAAAATTCTTAGCGACAACCGACAAGCGCGCCATTTGTATGAAATTATAGATACATATCAAGTGGGAATCGAGTTAAAGGGAACCGAAGTCAAATCGATTCGGGAAGGAAAAGCGAATTTGCGGGACGGATATGCTTTGGTTAAAAATGGCGAAATATGGCTGATTAACGTTCATATTTCGCCGTGGAGAAGTGCTAGCAACTATTTTAATCACGAGCCTCGCCGCACCCGCAAATTGCTGATGCACAAGCAGGAAATTCGCAAATTAATCGGCAAAGTGGAAGAAAAAGGTTTGACTTTAGTGCCGTTAAAAATGTATTTGAAAGGTGGCTGGGTAAAACTTGATATCGGTTTGGGAAAAGGGAAAAAACTGCACGACAAGCGCGAAGATTTGAAGAAACGCGAAGACAAGCGGGATATGGAACGCGCGATGAAGCAATTTTAGTCATCAGTCATCAGTCATTAGTCGGTAAACAGTCAACTGTCACCTATCAACCCAACGACTGTGCTCTTCGGGCAGGGGGCAAGCTGTCAACTGTCAACAGTCATCAGTTATATTATGTGGGAGCATCTCATTTTTGTAAAAAGCATTTTTTTTTGAGTGCGAGCGTCCCCGCTCGCGTATTGTATAGTACGCGAGCGGGGACGCTCGCACTATAAATACAAAACTCAGATGCTGCCTATCATGTCCGATCCATAACCATAATAAAAATGGTTCGTAGTGCGTCCTGGTGTCCGCAGCTTCAGAGCGGACACCAGGACGCACTACAAACTGTTCGCGCGTGCCCTTAATCGAGCGAACACCATATCATCAGTCATTCAGTCATCAGTCCTCTCAACCGCTTCTGTCAACCTCTTCGGGCTCTTCTGTCAACTGCCAACTGTCAACTGTCAACTGTCAACTGTCAACTGTCCTTCTTCCCGCTTCAATCTTCAATCTTCCTGAAAATATCCGGATTGCTTGTGGAGTCCCGCGAAGGGTTAACCTATGCTCGAATACATCTAGGTAATCGCAGCATGAGGCAAGCATTCGGCTGTGGAGTTGCAAACCATAAATGAGAAATGAGTTCAAGCCTTCCTTCATTTCCTAAGATTATGATGCCATGAGGGTGGCAATTAAATCTAGACAACAAAATATCACAACTCTCAAGTTAAAAGATGCTAAAAACGACACCGTTAGCTAACATTTTTAATGTCATGAAAGAGCCAACAAAAAAGCATCATCACTCCAAGTGGGCGGCATTCCTACTGATGCTAGCAGTAGGCTTTGGCGGCTGGCAATTTGGGTTGCCGGAACTCGCCTCACTGTTTAATAATAAGGGCTTTGAAAACTACAAAGCCAATAGATTGGCTGATACTCAAAAAGCCTATGAATTAGCCCTCTCCGTAGATCCCAAGAGCCGAACAGCTCTTTACAATTTGGGATGGCTGTGCGAAGAGGTGCAAGATTTAGAGTGCGCCCGAGGAAAATACCTGCAAGCTGCCAAACTGGGTCTCCCTGCTGCTTACAGCAATTTAGCTCGATTATATATAGTAGACAAGAAAAACTATGCTGCTGCCGTTCACTTGCTGTGGCAAGGTTTAAAATTAGCTGAGGACGATCGAGTAAAATATTCCTTACTCAAAAATTTGGGATGGGCTCGGCTGAAACAGGGTAGATATTCAGAGGCATTGCAGCATCTGGATGCAGCGATTAAGCTTGATAGTGAAAGACCTGCAACTTACTGCTTAAAAGCGCAAGTCCTAGAAGGGATGAAAAAGACGAAGGAAGCGCTACCGCAGTGGAAAACTTGTCTAAAGTATGCGGATTCCCAAGAATTCGATGAGGATATATGGATAGGAATGGCACGTCAACGATTAAAAGAGGAAAAAACAAATAAATGAAACGCACAGTTTTGCTTTCATCAGCCATGCTGGCAATTATAACGGTAATGGAGCTAAGTCAAGCCTCAAGAGCAATGCCAACTCCTGCAACTGTTACACCCACAGTGAATGAATCAGTCGCAACGCTGTTCCAATTGAATCAGTCTACGACGTGGCGGCGGTGCAAAGATAGAGATGGATATTATGCGTGTCCGAGATTTGCAATGCCTTCGGATAGCGAAGAATAAGAGTTATTTTCGATAATTTTTGTAGAGTTCGCCACTAGCACTTTACAACTAACAGGTATGTAGTATGTAGTAGTAGTTATGTAGGTGCACGCTGTGCACCTTATACCATTTGAGATTTGAGATTTGAGATTTGAGATTTGAGATTAAAGAATTGGAAATGACTGATGACTATAGCCTTTTTCAGTAACAGTGCGGTGCTCATAGGGCATAGGGCATAGGGCATAGGGCATAGGGCATAGGGCATAGGGCATAGGGCATAGGGCATACCTCACTTATTTGAGAAAGGCTATAGCGCGTCGCGTGAGAACCCCGGTCTTTCAAGCCGGGGATGAAACGCAGTTGCAACCTTTAGGTTGCCAGTAATCTGTGTTATAGTTTTTAACAATGTGGAACAAGTAGGCGTATCAACTACGCGTAGAACCATTCCTAGAACGGTGAAATTCCGGGCAGTAAGACACCCTCAACATCTTTGTTTGAGAAAGACTATGGCACAGCCAAGCAGCGCAGGATGGGGAGCGTACCGAACTGGCTTAGTGTTGAGAAGTGCGAACGAAAGCATAAATCAAAAAAGTAAGCGTAATTGCAACACCAAAAGGTAGTTGTTTTGAACGTCTAGATGTGTCTTGACAGCGTATTTAAGAGTGTCAAAGCTTCTTAAGAATCTCCGCACCTTCAGGTCGGAGAGTGTCAAATCATCGCTTGCAGCTTTAGGAAAGCTGTCTGCTTTTTGGGAACTGGAATCCTTACCGGGCGGGGATAAAACCCCGCCATTACTTTTATAAGTTCGATTTTTGAACCGCAAGCTTTTCGGTGATTACCCAGGGGTACCTGATTTTTCCGATCGCTATTCTACTCGCCCTGTGTCAAACCTGAATCTTGCTGCTGCTGAGAATTGCTATAAAAACTAGCAATAATCGCCACCATCAACCACCAAAGCATATTAACTTCCGGCCGATACCAAACTGTATCGACAAAACCGTGAGCCATCATACCAGTTAAAGTGGCGATCGCCCCAATCAACCAAAACCCCTGATTTGATTTGAGATTTGGGGATTCTTCCTCTAAATGAGAGCTGTTAAATTGTGCGTCGCGCAATTTTTTGATCTGCAACAAACCTTGATTGACGGTAACAGTCATCAGCCACAGGAAACACATTAAACCGATAAAACCAGTTTCGACGGCAATTTCTAGCAGCACAGAATAAGCGCTCAAAGCAGTGAATTTTGGCTTCATATAAAGCGGATAAACTTTATTAAAAGCAGTATTTCCGGGCCCAATGCCGAGGATTGGCCGATCGCGAATCATGTCAATCACCGCCGTCCAAACATTAATCCGAAAATTGTTGCTGCTGTCGCCGCGGCCGACAAACATACTCGAAACTCGATCGCGCAAGGCTGGCACCAAAGCTACTCCCAAAATTAACGCTCCAGCCAAACCTCCTAACCCTAACGGCAGCGCCCAAGTGCGCCAGAACCTAGGCATTAAAGGGCTGTACCAGTACCAAAGCAGGACTAAAAACACCACCAGCACAGCCACAAAACCGATCCAAGCACCGCGACTGTCGGTGTAGCGCAAACACGCGCAATTCACTACCAGCATCGTCAACGCTAAAAGTTTGGTTCCCCATCCTTGCCACACAAAAAGTGCGGCGGCGCTCAAGGCAATGGCTGGTAGCAAATAGGAACCGAGCAAGTTGGGATTGCCCAAAAAACTGTAAACTCGGGTGACATCGGCTTGAGTAGAAGTCGGATCGTTCCAAGTAGCTAATGGTGGCACTTTATCAATCCACTGCCGCACGCCGTAGAAACTGACAATTAAAGCAACATTAAGATATACGGCTATTAACCACGATCGCAAACGGGAATCTCGCAATATCCGCGCCATCAGTGCAAAAAATAGCAAATACAGCGTTAGCTTCGTCCAGCCTGTAAAAGCGGCGGCTTTCACCGGCGACATTGCTGTGGCGACGGTAGCAATGCCCCAGTACAAAAGTACCAGCAAGTGAATGGGTGTGAGGGCGATCGCGCGATCGTCCGAAACAGTCAGCAGCACCCAAAACGCAGCGGCAGCAGCCATCAACACACCCACCAGGGCGTTGTTTACAAATGGGCCCATACCGAACGTCAAGGCGAGCAAAACAAAACCCAGGGGCTCGGCCCACTGCATCAGCCAGCTACTCTGCCGCCAACCGCGCAAAGAGCCGATCGCCAAATTCAATAAATAACTGCCACTTTGCCACTGAGAGAGCGGCAAATTTGCCAGAGTTAACTGTTGCCAAACTGAATTCATTTTTAGATTTGTACTTGGTAATTGGGCATCGGGAATTGGGCATCGGGCAAACAGGGAATTGGCCAAACAGGGAATTGGGCATCGGGAATTGGGCATTGGGCAAACAGGGAAAAAGGTATTTGTTATTTCTAACAACTGCCAACTGCCAACTGTCAACTGCCAACTGTCAACTGCCAACTGCCAACTGCCAACTGCCAACTGCCAACTGTCAACTGTCAACTGTCAACTGTCAACTGCCAACTGACTTCATCTTTCCAACAACTCGGTAGCATTGGTACAGGGGAGCCAGAGCACGTAGCGATATCCAGATTCTGGAGTGCCTTGAATCGAGAGTTTGCCGCCTTGAATTTCCACCAACTGGCAGCAAAGCAGCAGCCCCAAGCGTTCCCTAGCGCCGTAACCAGCTAACACAGGTGCCGTATCCGCAGCATTCTCGGCCACCAAAGCCGCCAACTCAGAAAACGCCAGCGTTAATCGCTGCGAAGCCTGTTGCTGTGACGGGACTTCCGGTTCAAATTCCAGGGAATCGGTTTCGGAGTTCGATCGCGCACCGCGATCGGCTCCGACCTTCAACAAGTAGTCGGAGTAGAGTTTAGCATGGGGCAAACTTTCACCCAACCAAGGATGAAAAACCCAAACTCCGATATTGATACCGTCTTGTTTCCGAGAAACGTGGACTCGAATCACGCTGCCTGCCCCAGCCGATTGAATAATGCTAAAAATTAAGTGGTGCAGCATTTGCTGAACTTTATCCTTATCGGCCAGCCAGATGCGCGGCCCGGGCCCCATTGACAAGTTAATTTCTTGCTCTCGTCTAGAGGCTGCTGGCGACAGGGTTGTCACAACTTGCTGAGACAAAGTTTCTATATCAACTGCGGTTCGCTTCAATGTGAAAGCGGTATCGTCTAGATCTGCCAGTTCCAAAATTTCTTCAACTAGCGATCGCAAAGATCGGCTGCTGTCTTGGATCACGTCGATATATTCTTTTTGCTTGCTCGTTAAGGGGCCGTAAATTTCTTGGTTCAATACGCTTGCCATGCCGAGGACAGAAGTGAGCGGGGTGAGCAATTCTTGCGCTAAATGATTCAGCAGTTTTACTTTAATTGAGTTAGTAGATAAATCGATAGGTTTGTTATTCATCGGTTATTTTTGTTGGTTCATTATCGAGCGCTTATTGTTAGATCGAGTCCGGTTAAATAATTCTAATTAAGTTTGTACTGAGGACGGCAGCCCTCAAAATCTTAAAACGCCGAACGAAACAACTTTATTATCAGTGATTAACCGGCACTGATACTTAGTTACTTATTATACATCTTCCCCAAGTTTATAACAAGTTGTTTGCTGCACGAATTAAAAATAGAGTGGCAACCCAAAGGCAATATATAGCAGTTGACAGTTGACAGTTGACAGTTGACAGTTGACAGTTACGTAGTACGAGAATCAAACCGTTTATGCTAAAGGGTTATAGGATCTATTCATGACATGATTTATGTCCTAACCTATGTGGCGGTTGCTATATCATCCTTATTTTTGCTTCTCTCTTCCTGCGTCTCTCTTCCTACTTCCCTATTCCTAATTGCAGATTCGGACTAATTAAGATTTAATCATTCCTTCTAAAGCGGATTGCAAGTCTTGAGTGAGTTCGGCAACTGCTACCCTGCGGCTGCTTTGATATCCCTCCCAGCGATCGCCCACTGATATCGGTTTGCCCACGGTCATTTGCACCTGCTGTTTGCCCAAAGAAGGGCGGCCGAAAGGATTTCCGCCTTTGATGCGAGTCAGTACGTCCCACAGCAGTAAAGTTGTTTCTGCCAAACGTTCTGCTGTGAGCTTTTCTTGGACGTATCTGCCGGTGACTGAGACGAAACTTTCGACAAGTCTCATGTGCCACATCCGCAGACTTGCTTCTTCAGCGAGGCGATCGGCTAATCCTCTTTCTAAGGCACAAAGTCCTGCAATATCTTTGATATCTTCTCGATAAATATAGTCCCAGCCTGCTTGTTCCAGACGGCGGCAGCGGTCTATCAAACTGCCTTTGGGCTTCAAGTTAAAATATTCTTCTGCTACTTGCAAGCCTACGTCTAACAGTGCTGTCAGTCGAGGAATCATCGCTTCATTTTCCGAATCGTTTGTCGTTGTTTCGGGCAGCGGTATTAATGTCAAAGAAGATGTTTTTAACTGTAAATTTCGATGATAAAAACGGGCGTAAAACTGTTCCATTACTGTTAGTAAATGGTTGCCAACTCGAATCAGGCGCAGATATTGGAATTTGTGATGCTGGTCTGCGGGAGCGAGATTTTCTGCCTCTAATTTAGCAATCTCGGTGGGTTCTAAGGCTGGAAGTCCGCAATCTATTTCTAATTGAGTTAAAAGTTTTTCTAAGGGTTCCCAGGGTGGATTGACATAGCGGTATTGAATGCCGATCGGCACAATCAACACTTTTTCATCAGTACGTCCGGCTTTTAGCAAGTCTTCAACGCACCAGAAGCCCATTTGAGCGATTCCCGGTTCCAGGGGGCTAACTATTTCATTGTGACCGTTGGTGGCGCCTTCTGGGGCGGCGGCGATGGGAAATTGGCTGTTGGCGAATAAATCGCGGGCCGATCGCAATCCAGCGCGATCGATCTTGCCGCGCACAATCGGAGTACCGCCGAGGCGAGAATATAGCCAGCCGACGCTAGAACCGGCCCACAGAGGAATTCCGCGATCGTAGATAAAGTGGGAATGTACCGGGAATTGCAGGGGAATGCCTTTGGCGCGCGCCGCCTGGGGAACGAGTTTCCAAATTAGTTGTCCCAAACAGTAGGGATCGTCGGAGTTGGGATGGCGGAAGGCGAGTAAGAAGCGAACTTTTTGATTTTGAAATTGGTGGAAGAGTTCGGCGAGGGTTTCGACGTTTTCGGCTTGAATGTGGCTGATATTTGTCTTAAATCGCAGCCACCAGGGGAGTATTTGCTGACAACCATTGACGATGAGGGGGTTGTAGGCTGGGGGTATGAATTCCAGCGGTGGCTGAACTTGGTTTATAGAATTGGGCATTTGGCGATTTTAAATTTTCTGTCGTGCATTTCAATTGCATATTCGGGACGGGCTAGAAGCCCATCCCACAAGACTTGAATTATTTCTTGACATACAGTTTAAATGCACAACAGCTTAACTTACAATTTTTATTGTTCTTGTGGGATGGGCGTCCCGCCCGTCCAGAAAGAACGGGATCTTCTGGCCCATCCCACTTTTAAGAGTGTAAGTTATTAAATTTTAGTTCCTTAGTTAATCATGTGCGATCGATTTACCGCAATCAGATTCGATCGCGCGTGCGGACTTTAGTCCGCAGCCTGAAAGCGGACTTTAGTCCGCACTACAAACAAACGGTTTTTGTGATGGTAATCGACTCGACATGATATAAGACGGCGCTTGCAACCGCCCCTAGAGAAACAAAACCCACTTCAATGAGATTGCTAACTTAAGCTTATTGGTTTATAGCCGCAAACGCACAATTCCTGTCAGTAAGATTTTGGCAATCCAAAATCTAAAATCTAAAATCTAAAATCTAAAATCCTATTGTGCTGCTTCAAAAATCATCTCTTGGAAGTTAATCACGTCCGATCGCGGATCGCAGTGAGTGACTTTGACTTCTAGCCGATCGCCAATTTCGACCGATCGACCAAATCGCATCGCCAACTCCAAACCCAACTCTTCCAACAAAATCAAAGCCAGATTGCTATCTTCCCTCAACCAGCGCAGCATCAAAGCTTCCCAAACCTCATCAGGATTGCGCCGCAAATATTCCAATCCCCAATAACGGTTTGTTTGGCGTTCCACGGTAGAGGCTTCTCTAACTGCGGTACCGAGACACATCACAATATCCTGTATTTCTTGGGCGGAAAAAGGCAGTGGTTCGCCCCGCAGGTGGGCTTTAATTTGGAAGTGAGTCAGCAAGTCGGTATAGCGGCGGATCGGGGAAGTAACTTGAGTGTAGGATTCCAAACCTAAACCTGCGTGGCGTCCGGGGGTCAGACCCATTTCGCTGCGGGGCATACAGCGGCGCACGGCGCAAGCGCGGGCTGGGCCAGCGGGCACGGCCAGCAGTTCTTCCTCTGGGGGGAGTTCCGGCTGCGGCTGATAGCGGTAGGGTATGGGCAGCTCGTGAGTTTGACCGTAGCGGGCGGCGACTTCGCCAGCTAAAATCATCATTTCCGCTACTAGCAATCTGGCTGTAGAGTCGTCGATGACGTGGATTTTGATCTCGTCGCCGTGGACTTTGATGACGGATTCGGGCATGAAAATGCTGATGGCGCCTTGGGCTTCGCGCCATTTTTGACGCAGTTTTGCCGCCGAGGCGATCGCGCTTATTTCCGGTTCTGCTTCAATTCCCAACTCCAGCATTTCGTCTACGTCATCGTAGGTTAAGCGATAGGTGGGTTTGATCTTGCTGATATGGATGCTGTAATCTTGGGCCGCGCCGATTTCATCTAAGGTGACACTAAAGCTGAGGGCGCTGCACTCTTTACCTTGAATTAAACTCATCGGCCCGGTTGCCAAAGCTGGGGGAAACATGGGGATCATGCCCGTGGGCAGATACACTGTAGTGGTGCGCTTTCTGGCTTCGAGGTCGAGTTCGTCTCCGGGGGAAAGCAAGCGGGTCGGATCTGCTATGTGTATCCACAGACGCTGCTGGCCGTTTTCGAGGAATTCTAGGCTGAGTCCGTCGTCGATTTCCGTAGTGCTTTCGTCGTCGATCGTGTAAACCTTGAGGTGAGTTAAATCGAGACGATCTGTGTCTGAGTCGGTTGAGGGTTCTTCTAGGCAGCTTTGCGCTACTTCTAATACCTTTGCCGATAGTTGTAGGGGAATTTGGCTTCGCCGCAAAAACAGGTTTTCGTGGGGACTCCACAGGCCGAGATCGACTAGGAGTTGAAATGCTGCTTCGGGGTTTTCGGGACGTTGTAAGCTGGCTAAAGTTTCTAAGGCCGGCGTGCGGTGAGTTGCTTCTTCTCCGAGGGTAGCAAAGCGTTCTAGGGCATCGAGGCGAGTTCGATCGCTAGTTGCCCAATCTACATTATTTTCCCCAGCCAGCCGCCGTTTAACTCGATCCCAAAATCCTTGGGATTCTTGGTGTCGGTGCTGTTCTACTTCTTGCTGGTGTTTGATTTCGGCTACTTGGGCAACTGGTCGCGGTTCGTAGCGATCGCCCTTTTGTTTAAAATACAGTTTATCTGTGGACAGCAAACAATAAGCTGCATAACATTGCGCCGGAGTGCGATCGGAAAATAGCAGCATAGCCAGGGCTTCTGGATCTGTATTTTCTCCGTCGCCCACTAGAAGTTCCCAAGCTACTTCTAGACTCGACGGATCTGAGTAAGCTTCTACTTCTTTAAGAAATTTGGAAATGTCGGAGGGTTTGTAAGTTTCTCCGACTGCTTCATAGCTGATTTGTTTTGGCGGAATGCTGTGCGGTTGACCGTTTTCGTCTACCACTACCCAGTTTTTCTTGCCGTCAGGGCGATCGGCAACGGCCAGGCGGCGGTCGCCGTGCACTCTAAATTCTACTAACGTTCCCTTCTCCACTTGCCCGCTTTATTTTTGAGATTTTGGATTTTTACAGTTGCCACTTATCGAGTTTCTTTGCTTCCGATTTTAGATTTTGGATGTTTACATTTTTTAAATCAATTGTCAAAACTAACATCTAAAAAGTTCTGCTTTTTGTGCTTTAATTTTTAACTTTTGAGATTTTGATTAAGACTTACGCACCAGCGACTCAATACCAAATATTGCCAGCTATTAGCTACCATCGCTTGCGACAAAAAGACGTTGTTTTCGCGTAAGTCCTATTTTTGTCCAAAATCTAAAATCTAAAATCCAAAATCCAATTAGCCTTCTTGGTTTACGAAGGGCATCAAAGCTACAATTCTTGCTCTTTTGATGCTGCGGGTCAGGTCGCGCTGTTGTTTTGCCGTCAAACCGGTAATCCGGCGGGGCAAGATTTTACCGCGTTCTGTGACGTATTTTTTGAGCAAATCGACATCTTTATAGTCGATCGGGTCTCCTGGTTTGATTGGCGAAACGCGCCGGCGAAAGTAAGTCATGGTTCTTTGGTAATTGGTAATCGGTCATTGGTCATTGGTCATTGGTCATTGGTAATCGGTCATTGGTCATTGGTAATTGGCAATCGGTAATCAGTAATTCTTAAAAGATTCTTAAATGACTGCGATAGTAGAAACTATTAGCCATTAATCCTTAAATACTACTCATTCCCCATGCCCCATGCCCCATTCCCCATGCCCCATGCCCCATTCCCTACTTGATCTCTTTGTGAGTAGTGTGCTTGTTGCAGTGGGGGCAGAACTTTTTGAGTTCTAGCCGTGCCGTCGTGTTGCGACGGTTCTTGGTCGTGGTGTACCGAGACACGCCTTTGGAGCGTTTGCTCGCGTTTGTTCGGCACTCAGTACACTCTAGGGTAATTATGATGCGGACGCCTTTAGCCATAATTCTAAATAAATTTCGACTAATTTAAACACAATTTATTATCGTCTCACATTTGTCTGCACTTGGTCAAGCAATCTTCTAACTTTGATGTCAAGCGAGTAGCCGCGCTTGGTTCCGATGACGATCGTCCTACCGAGTCGATCGTGAAAAGCTTGGGGAAACCTTTCTGCGTCGGTGAAAGCAACGCTACAGTCGATCGCCAGTGGTAACATCAGCAGCAAGACGCCCGCGTTAGTGGAGGTGAGCCCACCTACACCTGCGAAGGCTAGGGCGGCGCAAAAGCCCAGCAATGCCTCGCGCTTGCACAATTCTTGCACTCCGGGAGTCCGTTGGAATCTAGGATCGAAAATTTTCATGTCCAGGGCCCAGCGCCCGAGACTTTGACCTTGGTTTTTCCTGACGATGGCTACGCGCATTATCATCCACAGCAGGACAAAAAGAAAGGTTTGGGCGATCGGATTTGTACCGAGAAGCAAACTGGGTATCCAAACGGCGATCGCGTCAATGCAGAAGGCACCGGCGCGGCGATCGAGTGATACTTTGGGCAAGAGGGGAACTAGGTCGGAACTCATAGGCCAAAAAAAGAATTACTTTGAAATGGGTAAGTCCTATTTCTATCGTAATCGAAATCAAGGGGCTTGAAGCCGTAGGGCATAAGGTCAAGGCGCAGCTACATATTAATAAACCTCATCATGGCTTCCAATATCAACCAAGACAATTAAATCATCACCTGTTGTAGCATCTTTTTTGAAAGCAAAAATGATTCGACAATCATAGGCCACTGAACAAGACCATAAACCGTCCAATTTCCCCGTTAACTTATGAGATTTTAAAGCCGGATTAAAAGGATCATCGCCCAACAATTCTAAAACCTCTAATATCTGGTCTTGTAATTGCTTATTTTTTTTGATTAATCGCTTAAAACTTCTTTTGAAACTCGGATCTGTTGTTAAAATCATTCCTCCTCCAATAAATATGACTTCAACTCTTCAAAAGTTCCTCTCATGGCTGTTCCAGTCTCTACAGCCCTAAAAACTTCCTGAGCATTAGCCAAAATTTCATCCCTCCGATTTTCAATCCGTCGCTTGCGGATTAGCTCAAACAACTGATCCTGATCTTCTATTGATAAACTTTCGACCTGAGCAATAATTTCTTGTACAGTCATCATACAGCCTCCTTTAAACTAAAATCAACGAAATATTTCGCCTCCGCCAAAACCCAATCCTTAATCAAACGGCTTAATCCTTATTCCGTTATAATCCACCAAAAGGTCAATATCACTACTCTCATCGACAACACCCCGCGCCACCGAACCAAACACCCGTACATTAAACGCCCCATGTCGCAGCGCCACCGCCAGGATATCCTCGCCCTTGGACTTTAATAACTATTGTAACTTCAGCATAGGATTTCCTCAAGCATCAATTTAATTTGAAACTTTACAGACTTACAGATCCATTCGTGGAAGCCCCCCGCGTTCACATCAGGAGTGTCAAAAAAGCCCTTAATATAATTATATAGCAACTGCCAAGACTGTTAGGATATTCTTAATCACCGAAACTCTTGCCCGGAAATCCCAAGATCAAAACTTAAACTTTTCGTCAAAAACTGTGTAATGTCTGCAAATGTGCGATCGCCCCGTCCCAAATCCCCGCTGAAGCAAGTGTTAATCAGACTTGTCCTCGCCGTAATTGCTGCTGTTATCGCGTTCAACATTCCTCACTCCTTAATTCCCGTGTTTAAAGAACCTGTATCCGAAGCATCGCCGCCGCCCGAAATCCAAAACGTGCTCGCCGGGAAGCGCATAATTGTGACTGTGGGGGACAGCATCACCGAAGCGGCGAAATACCCAGGAGGTTACGTTTGGCTGCTGCAACGCTATCTAAATGCCCTGTATCCCGATCGCAAAATCGAGATCGTCAACGCGGGAATCTCCGGTAACAAGGCGAGTGATATGCAGGCGCGTTTTCAGAAAGATGCGATCGACAAAAAGCCAGATTTAGTCACGATCAACGCCGGAGTTAACGACGTTTGGCACGCTTTTTTCGACTTCAAAAACCTGCAATTTCATCCGCAAGGCAACCTAGCTGCGGGATTACCGCTGGCAGAATATATAGACAAAATAACTCAAATGGTACTGGCAGCAAAAGCCGCAGGAATTCGAGTCGTGCTGCTTTCTCCTACTCCCATCCGCGAGATTCTCGACGGCCCAGAAAATCGCAGGTTGCAAGAATATGTTGTGGCGATGCGAGAAATTGCCAAGCAAAATCAGTGCTTGTTTATCGATTTGAATGCGCCTTTTCGGGAAGTTATCGGCACCTATCAAAAACACGCCGGAAAAACTCTAAATTTGTTAGCAGCCGATGGAGTTCACCCGAATCCGTCGGGATATCGAATCATTGCTTTTACTATATTGCGCGGTTTGGGAGTACCCGCTAAGGATATTGAAAATTTGCAGGTGAAAAATTGAGCAGAAGGAAGAAGAAAGAAGGAAGAAGGAAGGAAGAAGGAAGAAGGAAAGAAGTAGCTGTAGGGTGTGTCGCCCTTAACAATCTCTAAATTTGACAGACAATCTCACAGCGACGCACCTGACAAAGAGGGTTGAGGAAACAAGCCGTAGTCATTAGTATTTGTAGGGTGCGTCGCCATAAAAAATCCCTAAATCCAATCGACAATCTCACAGCGACGCACCTGATACTTAGGGTGCATGGAAACAAGTCATTTTTTTTCGCAGCCATATTTTTCATAAATGGTATTAATCATCAAGCGGCGGATGATAGCGCTTCAACCAACAGCTACCGATGATCACCAACGCTACCACAACAATCATTTCCGTCCAAAAAAATGACAGGAAATCGCTAGCAGTTCCCACTGGCGGAACTCCCGGTTGAGAGTTGCGAATGCCGGGAAAAGCAAACAGCATCACACCTGTCCAACTCAACATTCCGACTTCCGGCAACTTGCCAGATTTCATCACCTTTAATGCTAGCAACAGCGCCATGATTGACAGCACCCACATGATCACAATAATCACCAAGGAAAAGAATTTTACCGGAATCGATCGCGTGGCTGAAACATCGATATAAATAAATATAGATGAATTCTCTTCCATCGGCTTATAACTGATATCGAAGCCGGGAACATCGGCATTAAATTTAAATTCCAGCGGCACAGGATTTAGTTGGAAGGGAGCAAACTGTTTGCCAATTGAAGCCAGCGGGTCAATTGAAATAGCTACTTTAGCAATGTGCGTGTCAAACGGATAATTGTTGATTTTTCCCTTGACTAAGTTAAACTTTAATGCCGGGACAATCATCGGTTTGCCTTCTTTAAAGCTAATTTCCGAATCCTCGATATTGGCACCGTTAACTGTCATTAATAAATCTTGAGCCGGGTAAGTAGGCCCTTTTTTATAAATACCTTTAAGCTCGAACTGCAAGCGGGTTTCTAATTCGTTTTTAATCGGGTCTACGCCAATTACGGTCATTTTGACCTCAACCAAGCCTTTGGGGGCTACAGCGGTATCTGGAGAGGGGCTGTAAGGCTCTTGGGCATTAGCATTGTGAGAGTAAATAGATAAGATAATTGCCAAACTTACGGCGAGGCTGCAAATTAAAATAAGTATTTTTTTGATATTTGATTTGTTGACAGTTTGCATTAATTAGGGATATTTTATGTATTGACTTGTTGTTAGTATTCCCCGCAATACAAAAGGTTCGTAGTGAGGACTTTAGTCCTCTGACGGATGCGGACTAAAGTCCTCACTACAAACCTATTTTATCTTAGTTCTCGGGAAGCAGTACGTTTGGTGTAAAGCTGCCGTGCAAACCGTAGGGAATGTGCTGTTTTAAATGCAGGCGCGCTAGGGGGCCTTTGGTGATGTCGCGGGCATCTAGAATCGCTAAGGTCGATCGATGATTAGCCGCATCATACATCAAAACCAGCAGCCAACCGTCATCTTCAGCCCTTGCAGCCTCAGGCGAGACGGCTGAATCACGGGGAACAAAAACTGGTTCACCAGCAAAGCCGCGCGGCGCGACACTCCAAACTTGCCTTTCACCCGTGTGGAAATCTATTTTAAGAATAGCTTGCAAAGGAGCATTCCCAGTGGCAGAGTCAGCGGCGCCGATATAAAGATATCGGTAAGGTTGTCCGACATTATTCGGATGCAAAGTCGGAAACTCGCAACACCGAGTTTCCACAACTTGATGCTGCACGGTTTTGTCTTGCAGATTTAACTTGAACCGCCACAACTCGCCCGCTGGAATGGTGTCAAAATCAATCTCCAGAAAATCGCCGTCATGTTCGACAGTGGGAAATGATTCGTAGCAAACTGAATCTACAAAAACTTCGCCGTTTTCTTCCCAGGCGTTGCAGTGGTGGAACACAAAACAAGGTTCGGTTTCTAATATTTTTACCTCGTCAGTGCCGTTGCGCGGAATTAAAATTGCCTGGGTGGGCTTGTTTGGCGAAAATTTAATGCACTGCGCTGCACTCCGAAATCCTAACAGGAAAAGTAGGGGATTGAAGCTGACAGGATTTTGGAAGAATATGCAGTAATTCTCGGTAATTACCATGTCGTGTAGGAAGGCAAAACCCGGGATTGCATGGGCGTGTTTCTGCAATAGTTTGCCAGTTTCGTCGAGTTCGTAAATCGTGATTGTACTTGACAAACCGGGCTTGACGGAAAAGTTGATTAATCTGTCTCCTTTGCCATTTTTCCCTTTTTCAATTCTGGGGTGGGCGGCGAAGGCTTCACCGGGTTGTAAGATGCCGTCTAGGGTTTCTAATCCGAGGGTTTCTAGGCTGCGGGGGTCGAGTCTGTAGGGCTGTGCTGCTTCCCAGAGTGCTAGCAGTTTGTCGCCCCAATAAATGATGTTGGTGTTGGCGATGTTTTTGATTTTGACATCAAAGATGTTGGCTAACCAGCCTCCGGGTTTCTGTGTGCCGAATACGCCTCGGTGCAGGATTTTTCCGGCTTTTTGTTCGGCGAGGTAGCCTTCGGTGTGCACGAATCGGTTGCGGAAGTGGGCGCGTTTTTGGGAAATTGCGATCGCACAAATCATGCCGTCGCCGTCAAAGGGGTGGTGGATGCGCGATCCGTTGACATCCAATAATCCGGGCCCGTTACGAAAGAATGTGCCTTGTAAGCCTTCTGGGATCTCGCCTTCGATGTTGTCAATCCAGTAGTCGGCTTCGTTGGGTTGGGATTCGTAGCCACGCTGCCAGTCTTTGCGATCGTATGATAAGTTTGGGGCTACTGTTTTGGCTGGGGAAGTTTGTAAGTTTTGCATTGGTAGAATAAGCTTTTATTGATTTAACCGCAGAGGGCGCAGAGAGCGCAGAGAGAAAGAAAGAAATAAAGGAGAGAAAAATAGCAGAAAGAAAACTATCAAGATATTCGCAGTCTATTTTCTTCCTTCTTCCTTCTTCCTTCTTCCTTCTTCTTTCTTCCTTCATTTGCTTTCTACGGTGCGGGTTTCGGGAATTGATGTCGGTACTAAGTCGGGAAAGTATTCGGGCATGAAATGCTGTCCGCCCGGTTTTGCACAGCCCAGTTCGGGTTCTAATACTGGGAGAGATTGTTGGTAGTTTGGATCGCCGCTTTCTGTGCTTTCTGCCGGGAGCCAGTTTAAGAAGGGGAGGGGTAGCAGTGTGGAGAGGTTGGCGATGACTACTAGCAGCCAGAGGTTGTCGAAATTGCGATCGGTAATTCCGAGCCAGTGTGTCAAAATTGCACCGCCTTCGTAGGAAATAATTCCTGCTAAATTGGTGACAGACATCAGCACTGCAAATAAGGTTGCTTCGACGCCTGGAGGACACAACCGCGCTGATAGTACCAGCACGGGCATATAGGCAATTTGTCCGATTACTGTCAGGATCAGGCTGTCTCCGATGCTGAACCATTGGTCGTCAATTCCTAATGCTCGGTTGGCATGAGTTACTAATAATAATGTAGTCATGCCCAAGGCACTTGCAATGACTGTTGACCAGCCGAAAATGACTCGAAATGGAATTGCTTTGAGGTAGCGCTGAAACAGCCAAATGCCAACGAGGGCGGCTATGCTGGTGACGAGGCGCACTCGTCCGAGAAATTCTGGCTGAAAGCCTAATTCGTTGGTGCTAAAAAAGAAGAAGGCGGAGTCCGAGCTTGGTGTGGATTGCCACAGAAATAGAAAGGCGGTGGGCAACCAAATTGTTTTTTCGGCAACAGCTTGCCGCAGTTGTTTGAGTTGGTCTTTTACTGTTTCAAAGTCGGTTCTTTTGTTGACTTTTTCTTCGGTAATTAACCAGGCTGTTGTTGATACGATTAGCGGGAAAGATGCAGTGATTAAAAAGATGGTGTGGGTGCTGAAGTGTTGCAGCAGGGAACCGCTGAGGTAAGCGGTAATTAGTCCGCCAATGGCTGATGCGCCCCAAGACAAGGATTGCAGGGAACCGGCGTCGCTAACTGTTTCCTTTCTCGCTCTTTCTACTACTAGGGAGTCGGCGATTACGTCGCTGACGGCTAGTGAAACGGAACTTAGGGCGATCGCCCCTGTGGCCGCTAAGGGCGTGTGTACGACTGTGGCCATCCCCACCCATGCTGCCGTTCCCAACAGCCCCGAGAGGACGATATAAGGCCGTCTGCGGTAGCCGAATATGGGCAACCCGTCGGACATGAAGCCGAACAAGGGTTTGATAATCCAAGGTATGGCGACGACGCCCAGCATGGCTGAGACTTCGGCGGGAGTCATGCCGAGTTCGTCTTTGAGGAAGAAGCTGACGGCTAAGCGGGCTAGTCCGAGGATGCCTTGGACGAAATAAATCAGTAAGATGGCTATGAGTTCCGGGGTTGGCTCATTCCCGAAGAATACTTTTTCTTTTAAGGATTCTTTGAGTTTGCTGGCGCCAGAGGGGGAAAGGAGCATTTGAGCAATATTTCTTAATGAATCTCAATATTTATAACACATTCTTAATGAATTGACAGTTGACGGTTGTGACGGTTGTCAGTTGACGGTTGACAGAAGTCCAAGGGAAGCAAGGGTTTCAGCAATTAGCACTTGGACGATCGCCAGGAGAGCTTGCTACGATTGTAATTAATCTGAATTTAAGGATTTTTTGTATCAATGAAAGCAGAAATCAGAATTTTCTCTCTGGCAGTAACTTGGATTTTAGGAGCGGGGGCTCATTTAGCCTTGGCTTTACCTGTTGCTAATCAGCAAGGAGATTATACGGGGCTGCTGGCGAGACAGCGGGGCAACAGGCAGGTGAATTGGGTGGTTGTTGACTCGGATTCTCAAGGGTTAAATTGCCGGATGGCTCAGCGATTTAGATCTGTTTCTGTAGATGCTCTTGATGCACCAGATGAGTTATTTGAAAAAAATAAACATAATGTTTCGCAGTGGCCTGTGGTGACCACTTTTCGGCGGGGACAGCGCTTGCAAGCGGTGACTGGAAATAATGCTAATCAAATTATGATTGCTGACTCTCAGGGTAAGCCTTGGTTGCCGATTTCCACGGATAAGGGTAATTGTTTTGTGCGGGCGAACAGCCGTTTTGTTAAACCGATTCGTGAAAATCCTACTACTTTGAAACCTTTGGAATAGAGAAATGAACCGCGAAGGCGCGAAAAACGCGAAGGAAGAGAAAGAAGAGAAGGAGTTTTGTATGATTATTCATCCTAATAATGTCCCAGAAAGTACAGGCTCAAATTATCCTCAGCAATTTAAATCTGCTGTTGCGGGAAGAGTTAAAAAACGCTTGGGTGATGCTGCGGGTTTGCAGAATTTTGGGGTAAATTTGGTGAGGTTGGCGCCGGGAAGTTGCTCTGCTCTTCGACATTGGCACTCTCGTCAAGATGAGTTAGTCTATGTTCTGGAAGGGGAAGTTACTCTGATTACAAATTTGGGTGAGCAATTGCTAAAATCGGGTATGGCGGCAGGTTTTCCGGCTGGAGATGCTGACGGGCATCATTTGGTGAATCGCTCGAATGCTGATGTTGTTTATCTGGAAATTGGCGATCGCACTCCTGATGATTCAGCAAGTTATCCCGATGATGACTTAATCGCGAAAGCGGGCGATAATGGTTGGATTTTTACGCATAAAAACGGCGAGATTTACTAAATATCAAGGGTTATTAGCCCCCTTCAGGTGCGGGCGGATTGTTTTTATGGAGAGGTTTAAATCCCCGTCTTAAAAACCTCGCACTCATCTGTCAACTGTCAACTGTCAACTGTCAACTGTCAACTGTTTATGAGTCAAGTTAATCTTTGGAGTTCTGCGGAACACGCTTTGTGGTATCTTGCTAAGGCTGATGGTATTCCTCACCGCACTGAGGGTGAGGCGGTTTTGTTGGAGGAAGTGCCGAAAGATGTCAAGCGGATTCTGGATGTGGGTACGGGTGATGGGCGGTTGTTGGGTTTGCTGAAGTGCGATCGCCCGAATGTTGCATCTGTGGCGATCGACTTTTCGCCAACTATGCTGGAAAAAGCCCGCATTCGCTTTGCTGATGACAATACTGTCACGGTAATCGAGCACAATTTTGACGCACCTCTGCCGGATTTGGGCAAGTTTGATGCGATCGTTTCTAGTTTTGCCATCCATCACGTAGAGGACGATCGCAAACGTTCGCTTTACGCCGAGATTTTCGAGCTTTTGGAACCCGGAGGCATTTTTTGCAATTTGGAGCACGTAGCGTCCCCAACAGAGGCTTTGCATGAGAAGTTTCGAGAGGCACTGGGTATCAGCAAAGAGGGTGAAGATCCTTCTAATAAATTGCTGGATGTGGAAACACAACTGCGCTGGTTTAGAGAAATTGGTTTTGACAATGCAGACTGTTATTGGAAGTGGCGGGAACTCGCTTTATTAATTGGGGTGAAACCAATCGCATCGCAATAATATTAGTTCGATAGTAAGGCGTGCATCTGCAAGCAAATATGCGTGTAGGGGCGAAGCATGACCGCAATCAATATGAGATTATAACTAATAACTTATATGCGGTCATGCTTCGCCCTCTTCAAAAACCAGATGCACCCGACTGTTCGGACTTTAGTCCTCTAAATCTGCGGACTAAAGTCCTCACTACAAACCGTTTTTGTCGCTCGAAGTCGAGACTCGCTGTGTCTGATAATGAACCTGCACCGCATTTGCACCTCCTTTCTAGCTTTGAATTGGGATGGAATGGTTTGAATCTGATTTATGAGCTAGAACCTGCTGACGAAATGCCGGAAACTGATTTAGAACACCACTTTATTCTCATCGCTGAAAATGATTTTCGGGCGAGTTTTATGTTGAATGGAAGTTTGCAAGAGGTAGATTACGCCAGCGGCGATATTGCGATTATTCCTGCTACTCAAACTATTCCGAGAACATTTGTCGATCGCGAAGTTCCATTAATTGAGCTGTTTCTCGCCCCTGAAATGCTGGCGCGCGCTGCTTTTGACTCTGTGGATGCAGATAAAATTGAGTTGGTGCCGCAGTTGCATCTACGCGATCCGTTAATTCAGCATATGGCGCTGGCTTTGAAGCAAGAATTAGCAGCCGGAGGCGCAGACAGTCGCCTGTATGCAGAGTCAATGGCAACAGCGCTTGCTGTGCATTTGCTGAGGCGTTATTGTTCTTTTACTCCTGAAATTAAAAACTATACGGGCGGGTTGTGCAAGTATCAACTAAGGCAAGTATTCAATTATATTGAGCAAAATTTGGATGGTAATTTGAGTTTGGAAAATCTGAGCAGTGCTGTGCAGATTAGTCCGCATTATTTTGCAAGTTTGTTCAAGCAATCTACAGGATTTACACCCCATCAGTATGTGATGAAATGCCGCATTGAGAGAGCAAAGCAGTTGCTTCGGCTGCGGGAGTTGACACTTGTAGAAATCTGCCACCAAGTCGGATTTCAAAGTCAAAGTCATTTTACCAGAGTGTTTCGCCAACAGGTTAAAACTACTCCAAAGGCTTATAGAGATGCGCTTTGAAGGTTGGGAAGATTAGGACATTTTTGGGAAGATTTGGCAAGACAGCGGCCACGGGCGATCGCTAAATTTAGTATGTACTGAGTTCGTGTCCTGTTAATTACTGGCAATCATAAGGTTTGGTTCGTAGTGAGGACTTTAGCCCTCTCTTTGATGCGGACTAAAGTCCTCACTACGAACCAATTTTTTCATGGTGTTCGATCGGACAGGATATGAGAATTTATTGTAAGGATTCATCACGGATGAAAGGTAGTAAATTTGCTGTGGAAGGATGGAGCATTGTTGGTTTTTCGGCGCTGACAATTGGGATTATGCTTGCTGTGATTTGGCTGATTTACGGTGTTGATGAGACAGCGATGCGGTTGGCGATTCGAGCAACTGCTCGTACTTCGTGTATCTTATTTCTATGTGCTTTTGTGGCTTCGTCACTTCGCAGGCTGTGGCCCAATATATTTACACAGTGGCTGTTAAAAAATCGCCGCTATTTGGGGCTATCGATGGCTGTGTCGCATACGTATCACGCGATCGCCTGGACTGGCTTGTGGTGGGCCACTTCTGGCGCGTCGCCCGGGTTTGACCCTCTGGGGATCTTGGGCTACGTGTTCCTGTTTGCAATGACTGTAACATCTTTTGAGCGATCGGCAGCATGGATAGGTCAACGGGCCTGGAAGATTCTACACAATGCTGGAATGCACTATTTCTGGCTGGCTTTTACCTTTGAATTCGGTATCAAGATTGTTAAATCGGCGATCGTATATTTACCTTTGACAGTGTTGCTAGTTGCAGCAATGATGCTCCGCTTAGTTGCTCCGAGAATACAGAGAAAATTAGTTGGTTAGGACTTCGATCATCTCCTGTATCCTTTAATAAAACTGGTTCGTAGTGAGGACTTTAGTCCTGATTTCTGAGGACTGAAGTCCTCACTAAGAACCAGTTTCATCTGCTTGGTGTGTTAGTCCTGTGAATTAAATTAAATCCGGTACTTTAGGTTTAATTCGCCGCTCGTACCAGTTCATTAACGGGGTGGCGCTAATGCCGTGCACAATCACAGAAATTACGATCGTAGTAAAAGTAATCCAGGCAATTTTCTCGGCAGTTTCGCCTTTCAAACCGTGACCGAAAGCATAGGTAAGATAATAAATTGAACCGACGCCCCGAATGCCGAACCAACCGCACAGCAAGCGACTGGCGGGATGCAAGCGACCGCCGATCGTACTGATCCAAGCTCCCACAGGCCGAATCAAAAAGATTAACAATCCAGCTATTAAAAGGGCGTAGCTTCCATGTGCAACGAGAGCTTCTAGGCGCAACATGGAACCCAATATTAAAATTGTTCCTACTTCCATTAACTTTTCTATGCGCTCAGTAAAGTGCAGTTGGGAAAGCGGTTTTTCGGGGTCGCGGTAACTGCGCTGCACTACAATTCCTGCTACAAAAACTGCGAGGAATCCGTAGCCGTTGACTACTTCGGTGAGGGAATATGTGAGCAGAATTGTGCTGAGAGCGATGAAATCTTCCATTAGTTCGTCGGCGGGCCTGTAGCGTTGCAATCGGCGATCGATCCAAGTGACGGCTTTGGCTACTAAAATGCCCATCACGATACCTGCGGAACCCGCCCAAAGCAAGTCAACTGCCACCCACTGCGAAAACCAGTTCGGCCAGTTGTTATCTTTTAGCGCATAAATGCCGAAATAAACAAAGGGAAAAGCTAAAGCATCGTTCAAACCGCCTTCCGATGTTAAGCCAAAACGCAATTCATCGCGATCTTCTATATCAGCTATCTGAACTTCTGAGGCTAAAACTGGATCTGTGGGTGCCAGAATTGCTCCTAGTAAAATGGCAGGGCCCCAATCTAATTTCACAAACCAATGAGCGATCGCAGCAACAGCAAAAATCGAAATCGGCATTAAAAAACCGAGCAGCCGCGCGGTGGAATTCCAGGCCCAAAGTTGTAGCGGGCGATTCATTTTTAAGCCGCAACTAAACAGAGACACAATAACTACAAATTCTGTGAGTCTTTCTAAAAATTGAGCATCGGGGCGCAATTCAACCAGCTTGACGCCGTAGGGCCCCAATCCGATACCGACAATTAGATAAATTAAGGCATAAGATACCGGCAATCGCGAAATCCATCCGGAGCCCAAGGTGACGGTGAGCAGGAGGATGCCAATCACTAGCAAATTTAGAATGTAATGATCTACCATAGCGATCGCACTTTTAATCAGCTTTAACAAGTGCAATCTTGACAGATAAAAGCTTCTGGCACATCCGCCACCAGCTAGAGTCTGCTATCCTCCGAAAGTTATATTTATGAGTTATTAGTTATGAGTTATTAGTTATTAGAAACAACAACAAACACCAAACCTAAGACAAATAACTAATGCCCTATGCCCTATGCCCTATGCCCCATGCCCCATGCCCAATAACTACCGACTTTTTTCCGTAGAGATGATGTGCAAATCTACGTGTTTGAGCGATCGCACTAACTGTTGAGTCAAAGAACCCCGAAACAGCAATTTCCAGCGTGATTGCTGGCTTTCGCCGATCACAATTTGAGTAATCCGATACTGTTTAGCTACCTCAGAAATTGCTTGTGCGATATTCGGACTTTCCACCCGCAGAAATTGGCCGTTAAATTCTTGGCAAAGCTTCTGGCAAGTTTCAACGTGCAAGCTTTCGGATTTTGTTAAGAAGCGATCGGGAGCATCCACAAACAAAGCATAAAATGGGGCATTCATGTAGTTCGCCAGCCTTGCACCCCGCCGCAGCAGTTGCAAGGAATTAGGAAAAGTCGATACGCATACTAAAACTCGTTCGTGAATGTTGCAAGATTGACCTTTTAAAGTTGCTGCATCGTCTTCAACACTATCTGCTACCTCCCGCAGCGCCAGTTCTCGCAATGCGATTAAATGACGGCGCTGGAAAAAGTTTTTTAAAGATTGTTCTATTTTTTCAGGAGCGTAGATTTTGCCTTCTCGCAACCGTTCTTCTAAGGTTTCGGGCGTGACATCAATAACGACTATTTCGTCAGCTTCTTCGAGAATGCGATCGGGTACTCGCTCTCGCACTACAACTCCCGTAATTCTCGCTACTAAATCGTTGAGACTTTCTATGTGTTGAATGTTGAGGGTAGAGAAAACATCTATCCCTGCTTTCAGAATTTCTTCGACATCTTGATATCGTTTTTCTCGCAGAGAACCGGGAACGTTTGTATGAGCCAGTTCGTCTACTAATGCTAGTTGAGGGCGGCGTACTATTAGGGCTTCAGTATCCATTTCGGTAAGTGCTTTTTCGCCGTGCAGCATTTCTTTTCGCGGGACTATTTCTAGTCCTTCGCCTTTAGCTGCTGTCTCTTTCCGCCCGTGAGTTTCTAACAGTCCAACGGCGACATCAATGCCTTCAGATTTGAGTCTGTGCCCTTCTTCCAGCATTCGGAAAGTTTTGCCGACACCGGGGGCCATTCCGATAAAGATTTTGTGCTTTCCCCGGCGGTGAGGGCGATCGTAACCGCGATTTGGTTGGGCGTAAATTGCGTCGGAATTGTTACTGAGTTCGCTAGAGTGAATCATCGCAGTTGGCAGTTGACAGTTGACAGTTGACAGTTGGCAGTTGGCAGTTGGCAGTTGATAGTTGACAGTTGACGGTTGACGGTTGACAGTCAATTACCGATTACCAATGACTACTAAGAGGGCGGGCATGGGGCACCGCCCCTACCTGACTAATGACTAATGACTAATGACTATTCACTACTGACTGCTGACTACTGACCACAGAGTATTATAAACCGTCGAGAGCCACATTTAGTTTGAGGACGTTAACTCCCGGTTCGCCGAAAATACCGAGAAATCTGCTATCTGTATTTTTGGCTACTAACATTTCGACTTGATTGAGATTGACCGATCGCACTTTTGCTACCCGTTCAATTTGCGATCGAGCTGATTCTACGCTAATGTGCGGGTCGAGGCTAGAACCGGAAGTGTAAACTAAATCCGCAGTCGGTTTGATACCAACTAAATTGAGGCGAGCCAACTCAACTTCTACCCCCTGAAAACCATCTTTTTCATTACCTCGCTTCACCAGATCCGAGTTGCTAGGAGCAAGATTGCTCGCTCCCGAAACGCCCGTTCTCTGACTTAAATTTTCTGCCTTTGTGGGGTCGTAATCTATTGCCGCAAAGCTGCTGTAATTTGTGGTACTGGGGCGACCCCAAAAATATTTATCCGAGCCGAAAGACTGACCGATTAACGATGAGCCGACTACAACTCCTTGGTTGGTAATTAAACTGCCGTTTGCTTGGGAATTGAAAGCAAGTTGACCGATTGCGAGCAGGATTAAGGGATAAATAATCGCTGTGATTCCCCACAAAACTAAAGTAACGCGAATAGCTCTGATTAATTCTCTCATACATGACCTCAATGAAGGAAGTTCGGCAACGGATTGTGTAACGGATTGTGTAACGGATGTCATGAAAAACTGGATGCCCGAAACCGGATTTTTGCGAAAATATTTGGTTTAGCCGCCAGATTCGGTAAAAAACCCGGTTTCTAAGGTTGACAATGGAAATGCCTAAAATCTTTCTGGCTGAAAAATCACGACAAACAAATAAACTGCTAGCCCAATAATTACTAAACCCAAAAGACTTAAACCCCACGCCGCTTTTTTGGTCAAACCTTCATCCGCAGCCGCATAAACCGCGGGTGCAATTATCAAGTTAAAGCACATTACCAGAAATAGCTGCACCGGGATTGGGTGGCGCGATCGCAGCATTTTCGCTAACTCAATTGTTTCTTGAAAGTCTCTGGGTAAAACATCATTCAGCAAATCATTCCGTTTCATGAATTCTCCTTTGTTGGGAACTAAATATCTGTCTTTCTCTTAGATTTTTTGTGGGAAAATCGAGGCATAGCCTCTGGATATGCGTTCCCAGGCAGAGCCGGGAAGAGTCATCCGTTACATCCGCCCTGCGAATCGGTAGTCGAAGTTTTTTATGCTAACCCGATCGCAGCAATGAAAACATCGATAATTTTGATGGCGATAAACGGCGCAACTGCTCCGCCCAATCCGTAGATTAAAATGTTCCGCTGCAACAGTTGATTGGCACTTAGTGGTCTAAATTTGACACCAGTTAGTGCCAGGGGAATCAAAGCGGGAATAATCAAAGCATTGTAAACTAATGCTGACAAAACCGCCGATTGACCGCTGGCTAAACCCATGATGTTTAAAGCGCCGACGGGAGCAAACATTGCGGGAATAATTGCGAAGTATTTGGCGATGTCGTTGGCTAGCGAAAACGTAGTCAGCGCGCCGCGAGTAATTAGCAATTGTTTGCCAATTGTCACTAAGTCAATCAGTTTTGTGGGGTCAGAATCTAAGTCCACCATGTTTGCAGCTTCCTTCGCCGCTTGGGTTCCGGAATTCATCGCCAAACCTACGTTTGCTTGGGCTAGGGCGGGTGCGTCGTTGGTTCCGTCTCCCGTCATTGCTACTAATTTACCTTCGGCTTGTTGCTTGCGAATTACTTCGATTTTGTCTTCGGGAGTTGCTTCGGCGATGAAGTCGTCTACTCCGGCTTCGTCGGCAATTACTGATGCTGTAATTCGGTTATCTCCGGTGAGCATGATGGTGCGAATTCCCATTTTTCGCAGTTGGTCAAACCGATCGCGAATTCCGGGTTTAATCACATCTTTCAAATAGATAATTCCGTAGGTGTCGCTACCTTGACAAACGCCTAAGGGTGTGCCTCCAAATCGCGAAACTCGCTCGTAAGCTTCATCGAGATCCGGGCCGAAATTGCCGCCGCGCGATCGCACAAAACCTTTAACCGCATCCACCGCACCCTTGCGAACTTCCGTACCGTCGGGTAAGTCCGTACCAGACATCCGCGTTTTTGCGGAAAAATCAATGCCTTCAGATCCTTGGGAGTTGGTGCGATCGAACTCCACCTGTGCGCCCAAATTCTGAGCCAAACGGACGATCGACTTTCCCTCGGGAGTATCGTCAAAAACGCTCGCAGTCAGCGCTACCTGCGCCACTTCTTGCAGCGAATGACCATTTACGGGGATGAACTCCTCGGCTAAACGGTTGCCCAGCGTAATCGTTCCCGTTTTGTCCAAAATCAGCGTGTTCACGTCGCCGCAAGCCTCCACGGCGCGTCCAGAGGTCGCTATCACGTTAAATTGAGCGACGCGATCCATCCCCGCAATGCCGATCGCACTTAACAAACCGCCGATCGTTGTCGGGATCAGCGCCACCAGCAGCGAAATCAGCGTTACCACGCCCACAGGAGTTTTTACATAATTGCCGATCGGCGGAATCGTTGATACCACAATCAAAAACACCAGAGTCAGCACCGCCAGCAGTACCGTCAGCGCGATCTCGTTCGGCGTTTTCGAGCGTTCAGCGCCCTCCACCAGCGCGATCATCCTGTCCAAAAACCCCTTACCGGGGTCGGCCATCACCCGCAGCGTCAGTTCGTCAGAAAGGATGCGCGTACCGCCGGTGACGGAACTGGCGATGTCCGAACCCGGTTCCTTAAGCACTGGCGCGGATTCCCCGGTGATCGCAGATTCGTCTACGGATGCGACACCTGCGATCACTTCGCCGTCGGAAGGAATGACATCGCCTGCGATCACTTTAATTTGGTCGCCGCGTCTCAGGGATGTCGAACTAACTTCTTGAATTGAACCGTCTGGTAAGAGTTTGCGGGCTGTGGTATCTGCTTTTGTCGATCGCAGTGCATCCGCTTGCGCTTTCCCGCGCCCTTCGGCTACCGCTTCTGCAAAATTAGCAAATACTAAGGTGAAGAACAAAATAAACGTGACTAAACCGTTGAAAACTACCTGATTTTTGCCGGGAACCGGGCCGAACAGCGTGGGGTCGATCGTTAATAATGCAGTCACAATTGTGCCTACCCATACCACAAACATCACCGGGTTTTTCAGCATCACCCGAGGATCTAGTTTGATAAAAGCTTCTTTGAAAGCTCTTTGATAAAGGCCTTTAGTATTTGCTTTTGGCGTATGTTTGCGAGACTCGCGAGAGCCTCTGGAACGGGGATTTTTTGGGGAATCGGGGGTATTGGAAGTAGCCATAATTTGGAATTTTAATGAACCGCAGAGGACGCAGAGAACGCAGAGAAAGAGAATAGTGAGGTTGATGTTTTTAGCTATTGAGGTTGAGCAGTTGGTGTTGCTAAAGGTGTTGTGGGTGCAGTTACGGGTGCGGCTTCAAACTTGCCGCTGCTGATTTCATATCCTTCTGCGATCGGCCCTAAAGCTAGGACTGGGAAAAATGTCAGCGCGCCCAAAATGATGATTACTCCTGCGGTGACGCTGGTGAACAAAATTGAATCGGTTCTGAGAGTTCCCGTTGTTTCTGGAACCAGTTGTTTGTTCGTCATGCTATCAGCTAACAGCAGCAAGGCAATAATTGGAACGTAGCGCCCCATCAGCAAGCTAAAACAAGTGCTTAAATTCCACCAAAGTCCGGTAGTTGCCGGTTGAGAGTCGGCCAATCCTTCAAAACCAGAACCGTTGTTAGCCGCCGCTGAAGCGTATTCGTACATCACCTGCGAAATGCCGTGAAATCCTGGGTTGCTGATGCCGCTCAAGCTGTCGGTAAGGGCGAGGGTAATGGCGCCGGGGATTAAAACTGCGATCGGGTGAATCAACAAAACAACGCTAGCTAAAACAATTTCCCGCTTTTCAATTTTTCGTCCCAAAAATTCCGGCGTTCTCCCCACCATCAATCCGGTGAGAAATACGCTCAAAATGGAGTAAATAAATAAGTAAGCCGTTCCCGTTCCCTGTCCGCCCCAAACAATTTGGAGAAACAAGTTAAATAAAGTAGCAAAACCCCCTGGCGGCATTAAAGAATCGTGCATTCCGTTGACAGCCCCGCACATTGTCCCAGTCGTAGTGACAGCCCAAAGTACAGTTTCTGCCCAACCGAATCTAACTTCTTTCCCTTCTAAGTTTGGTTGCACGGAACCGAGCAAACTATTAATTTGGGGATTGCCTTGATATTCGCCAACTGCTGCAATGCCGATCAAAATTACATAGATGGCAAACACCATCCCAAAAATCAGCCATCCCTGCTTTTTATTGTTAGCAAATCTGCCGTAGGTGTGAATTAGTGCTGCTGGTATAGAAACCATTGCTAGTGTTTCCAGCAGGTTAGTAAAAGGGTTGGGATTTTCAAAAGGGTGAGCCGAGTTAATGGCAAAGAATCCGCCGCCGTTTTCTCCCAGTTGTTTGATGCTTTCAAAGTGAGCTACTGGGCCGCGAGCAATTACTTGCGTGCCGCCTTCTAAGGTACGCGCAACTGCTGGGCCGGCTAGGGTTTCCGGCACTCCAGAAATTAGTAAGCACAAGCCAATTATCAAAGAAAGTGGCAGCAGAATCCGGGTGATAGATTGAATTAAATCGATATAAAAGTTGCCGAGGGGGCGACCTGTCAGTCCCCGAATAAAGGCAATTCCTACTGCTAAACCCGTGGCTGCTGAGGTGAACATTAAAAAACCCAGGGTTAACTGGGATAAATAACTGAATGTTGTCTCGCCTGAGTAATGTTGTTGGTCGGTATTTGTGAGGAATGAAATAGTTGTATGCAGCGCGGTATCCCAGGTTGGTGCGCTGAGGCTGGTGGGATTTAAAGGCAGCAGTCCCTGAAGCATGAAAATCAAGAATACAAATATGCCCATTGCTGCATTGCTGTATAATAGCGATCGGGCATACTGCCAGCCTGTCATGGAATCTACAGACCGAATATTGCTGGCTTTATAGATGAGTTGTTCTAGTGGTTTAATTGCGGGGTCGAGAATGGTTCGTTCTCCCATGTACACCCGTGCCATGTAGTTGCCGAACACGGGCGCGATCGCGATTAAAATGATTAGGGTTAATGCAATTTGAATTAAGCCTTGTAACATAAGTGTGTTAAAAATTCCTCGTTTAGTGATTACTTTACTGAGGTTTGGGGTTGTTGATAATCTGTCTTAAGGTATAAGTTACTGTTTATAAATTATGCTTTTTTTACCTATACTTTTACTGATAGGCGAATGTTTAGCCAATGTATTAAATCTATACTTCCAGGTATAAATGCTGTCTAAACGCTGTTTTTTGCGCCAAAATGTAGTTGATATTTTAATACGGTTTACTTAACGCTTTTTGACGAATTTACGATCGCGATTTTATAGGCGATGCAGGCATTTTCCATAAATCAGATTGTTTTTAAGTTAACTGTATTGGTTGATATTTTACAAGCTTAAAATGGATTAATTAGAGATGTTTGACAGCTTATTGAAAATTCCCAAAATTTTGGTGTTTCAAGAAAAGTATTTGCGCGGAAGGTGGTCGATCGCAATTTTATTCGCGATCGTTATAGCACTGGAATTTACCACGCCGTCAGAATATCTGTTTGGGTATTTGTATACAGGGCCGATTTTACTGGCAAATTCGCGGTTGAGTCGGTTGGGAAAGTTGCAAATTACGCTGTTAGCAGCAGCATTGACGCTGTTGAACTTGTTTGTTCCCTATGGAGAAACGATCGCCCTAGCGACTGTTGCAAATAGGGCGATCGCAGTTATGGCCTTGGGAGTCACGGGATATTTGAGCGATCGCACCCAGCAGTATCAAGAAGCGATCGCGATCGCCAAAGCGCAGTTGCAATCTCAGCAGCAGCTAGCCAGCATCCGAGAGGATTTTGTCTCTACTTTGAGTCACGACTTGAAAACGCCGATGCTGGGCGCAATTGAAACAATCAAAGCTTTTCAGGGAGCAAACTTTGGGGAAGTGACTACCAGCCAGCAAAAAGTTCTCGAAACAATGGCGCGATCGCAAAAAATGTCACTACAATTAGTAGAAACGCTGCTGGATGTTTACCGCAACGATGCCGAAGGTTTAAAACTGCAACTTGCGCCCGTAAATTTAGCAGCTTTAGCAGAAGAAGTAATTGCCACACTCATCCATTTATCGGCAGCGCGCCGAGTTTATATTAGTATAAGTTACGGAGAGTCTGACTTTCGCCGTTCTTTGTGGGTAAACGGCGATGAAGTGCAACTCCAGCGCGTTTTTGTTAATTTGCTAACAAACGCGATCAACCATTCTCCCCGAGGTGGTAAAGTAGAAATAGTCATGGAATCTTACGCAACCGATCAGGTGGTGAAAGTTATCGATAGCGGGTTGGGAATTACTAGCGATGAGCTGCCCCAGTTGTTTGAGCGTTTTTATCAAGGAAATGGCGATCGGCAAGCCAAAGGATCGGGATTGGGGTTATACTTATCTCGCCAAATTATTGACGCCCACGGCGGTATAATTTGGGCAGAAAACAAATTGCCTTTAGGTGCCTTGTTTGGATTCCGACTACCAGCTATCTCTGCCAATGAAACCTAATTCTCCCTTGCGAATTCTCTTAGTTGAAGACGACGAACTGTTTCGGTTGGGACTGCAAACCAGATTGCAGCAAGAAAGTTCCTTGCAAATAATTGCCGAGGCGGAAGATGGAGAAACGGCGGTAGAATTGACTCAGGAACACTTGCCGGATGTGGTGGTTCTTGATGTCGGTTTGCCGGGAATTGGTGGCATTGAAGCGTGCCGCCAAATCAAACAGAGACATCCAGAAATTCCGGTTTTAATTTTAACATCTCACGCCCAAAAAACGTTAATTGAAAGGTTGATGGCTGCGGGAGCCCAAGGATATTGTCTCAAGGGAATTGCGGCAGAAACTTTGGTTTTGGCAATTCGATCGGTAGCGGCGGGCGCTTCTTGGTGGGACAAGGCCGCAACTGCGGAAATTCGGGCGGTTTTTAGTAATCCCGAACCTGTCAAAAGCGCGAGTAAATGGGAAGTTTTAGACAATCCGCTGACTCCGAGGGAACAGGAAATATTAGCCTTAGTTGCGGGCGGGAAAAGCAATCAGGAGATTGCACAAATATTGTACATCGCTCCGGGGACTGTGCGGGTGCACGTCCACGCGATTTTGCAAAAGTTAGAAGTGCGCGATCGCACTCAAGCAGCAGTGCTCGCTATTCAGAAAGGATTGGTAGCAGAGGAACTGTTAGGCAGTCAATCTTAAGTCTGGTAGTTTATAATGATAGACAAAACCTCGATCGCTAAAAACTATGGGTTTTATCAATCCCAAACTATATTTGGCCTTCACGAAGATATTCTGTTCTAACAAAAGCCGAGAAATTTTGATGAGTTTTTTGAACGCTATGCTTTATGCAGGCGAATCTGCGATCGAAGATTTAGAAATCATCCCTCCTTATTTATCTGCTGAGATTTTTGGAAGTAAAGACACTTATTTAGATGTCAAAGCTAAAATTAATGATGGCAAAACTGTGATTGTCACAATCCAAGTTTTGAACGTGGCAAAATATCGTAAGCGAGTTTTATATAATGCTGCTAAAACTTATGGAATGCAATTAAATCTAAGCGATAGCTATTACAGACTCAGGCCAGTAATTGCTTTGAATATCACTGATTTTGAAATGTTTCCCAATCAATTGGAAGTAATTTCGAGATTTGCCTTCAAAGAAACACAAAGACTATTCGATTGTCCCGATAGCGAGATTGAGTTGGTGTTTATCGAACTGCCAAAATTCAAAAAGGAATTGTCGGAGTTGACAACGCTGACGGACAAGTGGATTTATTTTGTCAAAAATACCAGTAACCTAGAAACTGTTCCCGATACAATGGTTGCGGTGCCAGAAATTGAAAGAGCTTTTCAGATTGCTAACGACACGAATCTGAGTCAAAAAGACTTAGATGAATTGCAAAAACAAGAGTTTTGGATTCAAGATCAACAAGGGGCGATCGATCTAGCGGCTCAGCAAGCTCTAGAACGAGGCATGGAACGAGGCATGGAACGAGGCATGGAACGAGGCAAGTCAGAATTAATAGTCCGGAATATTAGGAGGCTAATTGGTGAAATTTCTCCAGACATTCAGACGCAGATATGCGAGTTGAATCTTGAGAATTTGGATGATTTAGGAGATGCGATGTTTGATTTTGAAAGTGTTTCAGATTTGGTGACTTGGTTGCAGCAACATTCCCGAAATTTTACGGATGACATTTAATATCTGAGTTTGGTATATTTGGCATATATTTAAGTTATCGACGGTCATCAAACCAGAGGTGTTTTGTGCCAAATTTTATCAATTCTGTTATGAGTTCGATCGCCTTTTTCGACTCTGCCGTACCCGATATCCAAATTCTTCACAAGGGTATCAAACCGGGGACAAAAGTAATTATCCTCGATCGGGCGCGGGATGGAGTATCACAAATCACCGCAGCGCTAGCGAGTCTCCGCAATATCACCAGTATTCATATCATTTCCCACGGCAGCCCCGCGAGTTTGCAGTTAGGCGCGATCGATCTAAACTTGACAAATTTAAACTTTTATGATGAAAAATTGCAGCAATGGTCGCGATCGCTGGCAGAGAGTGCAGAGATTTTGCTGTACGGGTGCGATGTGGCGGCGGATGATGCGGGCGTTAGTTTCGTACAGCAAATCAGTCGGCTAACAAAGGCAAAAATCGCTGCTTCCAGGGGGCCGATCGGCAATTCAGCTTTAGGCGGAGACTGGGAACTAGATTATACAACTGGGTGGGTGGAGTCGGAGTTGGCGATCGAGTCAGCCACAATGGCCGCTTACCAATTTGTGTTCGGCTTACAACTTTTGGGACAAGCAGGATTTCCGGCAAATACAACTTTTGGAACACCAACAACTCAGGTAGGTGGACTGTCGGGCCTTACCTACGCGGGAAGCAACACTTACTACGCTATCTCCGACGGCCGCAATATTCCTGGTGGCAGTCCCGGCCCATCTCGCTTTTACACCCTCACTATACCTACTGTGAGTTCCGGTAGCTTGACACCAGTACCAGGACAAGTGAATTTTACAGGGGTGACACAGATTGGCAATCCGCCTCCCTTTGCCGCAGATACATCGGATACAGAGGGCATTGGCTTCATCGGCGGCAATGTCTTCGTCTCTTCTGAAGGCAATTTCTCGACAAATACCCAGCCTTTTATTAATAGTTTCGCCATTGCAACAGGAGTTCAAAATTTCGCGCTGCCTATTGCTTCTCCCAAATACGACGTATCAGCAGATCCTAACAGCGGCATCCGCAACAATCAAGGTTTTGAAAGTCTGACGATTACTCCCAGTCAAAGTTTTCTATTTACAGCAACAGAAAATGCTCTCGAACAAGACGGCCCTGCTTCAGATATAACGGCTGGCGCGCGATCGCGAATTGTCAGATATAACTTAGGTACAAACACCACAAACGGAGAATTTCTTTACAATACCGATCCGCGCAACGGCATTTCAGAAATGCTGGCCGTTGATGATAATACACTGCTGGTTCTCGAACGTTTTCTCGACTTATCGACAACACCGCCGTCAGGGGATTTGAAGCTTTATCAAATTTCTTTAAACGGTGCGACAGATATTCAAAACAATACCGGTTTGATTGCTTCTGGTGTTGCTAGCATTACACCAGTATCGAAAACTCCGATCGCCACTTCTGCTTATTTCCTCAGTACAGGCACTCCGGCACTGGTTGACAATTTTGAAGGGATGACATTTGGGCCTCCTCAAACAGCAACTGGGAAACGAACGCTAATTCTTGTCAGCGACAACAATTTTGCCCTTCCCACCAGATTCGCAGCGTTTGCAGCCAACAACGCACCCGTACTCAACAACAGCGGTTCGCCGGTACTAACAGCAATTAACGAAGATGTACCTTCTGCCAGCAACACTGGCACCTTAGTTTCTGTTTTAATTGCAGGAATAGTTACAGATCCCGACACCGCCGACACTCAAGGAATTGCTGTGACGGCGACAGACAATACTAACGGCAGTTGGCAATATTCTATTGATAGCGGTGCGACTTGGACGGCATTCGGTACACCGTCAACAGCAGCAGCGAGACTGCTAGCAGGCAATGCCAGTATCCGCTTTCTTCCCAATAATGACTACAACGGTAGTGCTAATATCACCTATCAATCGTGGGATGGAACGACGACTAACTCTAGCGGTACTACCCTCACGAATGGGGGGACGGCTGATATTTCAACTGCTAGCAGTATTGGGGGTTTAGCAGCTTTCAGTACGGCCAGCGAGACTGCAACAATTACTGTTAATCCTGTCAACGATGCACCGTCGTTTGTCAAAGGGCCCGATCGCACTGTCAATCACAGTGCTGGCCTGCAAACCTTTCCTGGATGGGCCATAGCCATTTCTCCAGGGCCGGTCAACGAGTCAACACAAACCGTCAACTTTCAAGTCGTGGGAAATGACAATCCCGGTTTGTTTAGCGTACCACCGGCGATCGGCTTTTTCGGACAACTGACTTTTACCCCCGCCACAAGTGGAACTGGCAAGGCTAATATCACTCTCAACCTCAGAGACAACGGCGGTATAGCTAACGGCGGCATCGATACTTCGGCAAACCAGACATTTGTAATTAATATTACCAACAGTCCGCCGATCGCCAATCCCGACACATACAAAGTCGAGCACGATCGCGTGTTGACCGGATTTCCATCCGTTTTATTCAATGACTTCGACCCCGACATTTTCGA